>CAYXIT010000018.1:13146-21159 GCA_964465275.1 uncultured Bacteroidales bacterium
AACCACTGTGTTGATATTATCAATAATCCCAGAAATCCAAAAGCAGCACCAACAGGTTCGGCAAGACCCGACAAAAAACTATATTTAAAAGCTTTTTTCCGGTTTCCTGTAGCGTAAAAGATCGGAACCGAAATAGCAATCCCTTCCGGGATATTGTGTATGGCAATGGCAACAGCAATTGGTAACCCAAGTTTAATATCCTGCAGTGCAACAATAAAAGTTGCCAGTCCTTCGGGGAAGTTGTGTATGGCAATGGCGAAGGCCGATAATATACCCATACGATAAAGTTTTCGCTTTTTTTGCTCTTCAGGGTTATCTGTCAGATCTTCTACTTTTCTTATTTCGTGTGGATTCTCAAAACTAGGTACAAGTTTATCTATGATCGCTATAAGCAGCATTCCACCAAAAAACCCTGCAATAGAAAGCATATGGGCGCTACGTGTTGCCATATCATCAATCATTACTTCTACACTTTTGGGCATGATCTCCATAAATGAGATATAAATCATTACCCCGGCCGAAAAGCCTAATGATAAGGAAAGAAAGCGGGTGTTTGTGTTTTTTGTGAAAAACGCGATTGCACTACCAATACCGGTAGATAATCCTGCGAAAAGAGTCAGGCCAAAAGCCAATAAAACATTCTGATAAGAGTCAAGTTGTGCAAAAAGTTCTGACAAAATTTATTATTTAAGGTTTGTTTTTTTCGTTAATAAAATGAGAATCAGAAATTATCCTGCAGGCAATGCAAAACTTTTCTTACATGCATGCATAATTTCTTCTACCAGTGATGCAAAATCGTAACCGCACTCTTTATGCAATTGTTCAAGAGTACCGTGCTGTACAAAATAATCAGGTATACCCAGTCGCTTAACCCTGGCCTGGTAGTTATTATCGGCCATAAATTCGATTACAGCACTACCCATTCCTCCTGCTATCGCATTATCTTCAAGTGTTATTATTTTTTTGTAAGAAGAAAAAATCTCATGCAGCATTTCTTCATCGATAGGTTTAACAAATCTCAGGTCATATAATGCTGCACTTATATTTTTATCGCTTTCAATAAATTCACATGCTTTAATCGCTTCATTGCCAATAGGACCTATTGAGATAACTGCCAGATCTTTTCCATCTCTTAGCTTCCTGCCTTTCCCAATAGGTATTCTCTGAAATGGAGTTCTCCAATTCTTCATTACTCCGTTTCCCCTTGGATATCTTATCACCATCGGGCCTTTTGGATTATCCTGTGCTGTAAACATAAGGTTTCTCAACTCCTGCTCATTCATTGGAGATGCAATAGTAAGGTTTGGAATACAGCGCAGGAAGGATAAATCGAATGCACCATGATGAGTAGGGCCGTCTTCACCAACAAGCCCTGCCCTGTCAAGGCAAAAAATAACCGGCAGGTTTTGTAAGGCCACATCATGTACTGCCTGATCAAAGGCTCTTTGGAGAAATGACGAATAGATATTACAAAAGGGGATCATTCCCTGTGCCGCCAATCCGGCAGAAAAAGTTACTGCATGCTGCTCTGCAATTCCCACATCAAATGCTTTTTCAGGTATTGCATTCATCATAATATTCAATGAGCTGCCTGTAGGCATTGCAGGTGTTATCCCTACAATTTTAGGGTTTTTCTCGGCCAGTTCAAGGAGTGTTTTGCCAAAAACAACCTGGTAGCGAGGGGGTTTATTCTTTTCACATGGAGCTACCTTGAGTTCGCCTGTTTGTTTATTAAAAAAACCGGGAGCATGAAACTTTGTTTGTTCCTTCTCTGCATGAGGATATCCCTTGCCTTTTACAGTAATTACGTGTAATAGCTTAGGTCCCTGTATATTACGAAGGTCATTAAGTACTTTGGTAAGATGTTGTACATCGTGGCCATCAACCGGACCAAAATATCTGAAATTCAATGATTCAAATAAATTACTCTGCCTGAGCAAAGTAGTTTTTATGGCATTTTCCAGTTTCTGAATCAACCCGCGGGTATTTGGACCATACCGACTAATTGAACCCAGTGCTTTCCAGATATCATCTTTCAACTTATTATAGGTTCTTGATGTGGTAATATCCGTAAGATACTCTTTGAGAGCACCTACGTTCTTATCAATGGCAATACCATTATCGTTGAGAACAACCAACAGGTTTGCGTTCGCTACACCGGCATGGTTCAGGGCTTCAAACGCCATTCCTGCTGTCATGCTCCCGTCACCTATAACAGCAATATGATGCCGGTCTTTATTCTTTTGCAGATCGCTTGCAATGGCCATACCCAATGCTGCAGAAATACTGGTTGAAGAATGACCTGTACCAAAAGCATCATAAGGGCTTTCGCTCATTTTTGGAAAACCGCTTACACCCTTGTATTTTCTGTTGGTATGAAACATATCTCTCCGGCCGGTAAGGATCTTATGTGCATAAGCCTGATGACCCACGTCCCAAATCAACTTATCATACGGTGTATTAAAAACATGATGCAAAGCAACTGTTAACTCAACTACTCCTAAACTTGCCCCGAAATGCCCCGGATTAATGCATGCGGCATCAATGATAAACTGACGTAACTCATCACACAACTGATTGAGCTGATCAAGATCAAGTCCTTTCAGATCGGTAGGTGATTGGATAGTTGTAAGAATTTCACCAGCCTGTAGCGCCATTTTTTAGCCCATTAAGCAAAACATTAATAATCTACAAAAGTATAAAATTCAAAGAATCTTTGAAAAAACATATTAACCATTTGTGAACTCTTACATTTTCGCAATTATTTGTTATTGAAAATTTAGAAAAAGTATATTTTATCCCCATTTTTAGGGATTTTACTGTTTGCCTGGTCCTGAGACCTGTTTTTTTCATAAATTTGTCAGTGTTTATTCAATCTAAATAAACTTAACAATACTTTTTTATCTTACTTACCTGAAATCGGCCCTTATTAATCATATGACACTATTAGAATTAAGAAATGGTGAAAAAGGAATTATTGTAAAGGTTAAGGGCCGCGGAGCTTTTCGCAGAAGAATCATTGAAATGGGTTTTGTTGCCGGTAAAATCGTTGAAGTGATAAAAAAAGCTCCGCTCAAAGATCCTATTGAGTATAGTATAATGGGTTATAATGTTTCATTGCGAAGCAGTGAAGCTGAACTTATTGAAGTAATTCCTCTTGATAAACAAAGTGAATATAAAAGTCCTGACTTTGAAGGTGTCATAGTTAGCGAAGGGTATAAAGTTACAAGGCAAAACGGAAGAAATATCAATGTGGCCCTTGTGGGTAATCCCAACAGCGGAAAAACAAGTTTCTTTAATCATGCATCCGGGTCTCGTGAGAGAGTGGGAAATTACAGTGGAGTTACCGTAGATGCCAAGCAGGCTTGGTTTAAAAAAAATGGTTACAGATTTAACATTACCGACCTTCCCGGTACTTATTCCATATCTGCCTACACACCCGAGGAGCTTTTTGTAAGAGATTTTATTACGGAAAACCTGCCCGATGTGGTTATTAATATTGTTGACGCATCAAATCTGGAACGGAACCTTTATCTCACAACACAACTTATTGATATGGACATCAAGGTTGTGATGGTTTTGAACATGTTTGATGAATTTGAGAAAAAGAGAGATAAACTTGATTATGAGTCGCTGGGAAAAATGATCGGGATACCCATAATTCCTGCTGTAAGCTCAAAAGGTAAGGGTATTAAAGAGGTTTTTGATAAAGTTATAGAGGTTTTTGAAGACAAAGATAAAACCCAGCGACATATACATATTAATTACGGTGAATCATTTGAAAAATCTCTGAAGTATCTGCAGGACAAGATCAATGCACCCGGCAATCAACATCTTACCGACAGGGTTTCAACACGTTTCATTGCACTGAAACTGCTTGAAAAAGATAATGAGATATCAACCCGTATTATCGAAAACTGCCACAATCATAAAGACATAATTGAGAGTGCTGAAAAAGAGATAAAAAAACTTGAAGAAGTATTTAATGATAATACCGAGACTCTTATTACTGACCTGAAATATGGTTTCATTGCAGGAGCTCTTAAGGAAACGATGGAACCTGCTGAAACAGAAAAGAGAAAAAGCAGTGAAATTATTGATACCCTGATTACACATAAACTTTTTGGTTTTCCTGTTTTCCTGTTTTTTATGTGGCTCATGTTTTCTATTACTTTCAAGTTGGGATCATACCCAATGGAGTGGATTGAAACCGGAGTAGAACAATTGAGCATTTTTCTCGATAATACTATGCAAGCCGGGCCTCTTAAGGATCTTCTCATTAATGGGATTGTAAGTGGCGTAGGAGGTGTAATTGTTTTTCTTCCAAATATTGTATTATTGTTCTTCTTCATTAGTTTAATGGAAGACACGGGTTACATGTCGAGGGCAGTGTTTATTATGGATAAAATTATGCATAAGATCGGGCTGCATGGGAAATCTTTTATTCCTCTTTTAATGGGTTTTGGATGCAATGTGCCGGCTATTATGGCAACACGTACACTGGCCAACAGAAAAGACCGGTTGCTTACAATGATTATCAATCCCTTCATGTCATGCAGTGCCCGCCTGCCTGTATATGTATTGTTCATTACAGCATTTTTCTCCAGTTACCAGGGAACTATTCTTTTCCTGATCTATGCATTGGGCATTACAACTGCAGTGTTATCAGCCATATTATTCAAAAAAACCATTTTCAAAGGCGAGGATGTACCTTTTGTAATGGAGCTTCCTCCCTATCGGGTTCCTACATTCAGATCCATAACGATGCATATGTGGAGTAAAGCAGTGCATTATTTAAAAAAGATAAGTGGAATTATTTTGGTGGCATCTGTTATTATCTGGGTTTTGGGTTATTTCCCTGATGGATTCAGTTACAGCCGTAAGCTCGAAGCCCAGAAAGAAGAGATAAAATTACAATACAACAGCATAATTTCAAGCTTGCCTGAACAACAAAACACAATTACTGATTCATTATTACAGAAACGTGATGAGAAACTTGAAACCCTGGAAGCGAAAATACTACAACAGCGGCAGGAGAATAGTTTTATAGGCAGCCTGGGGAAATTTATTCAACCAGCTATGGCACCCCTGGGGTTCGACTGGAAAATGAGTATCAGTTTGCTTTCCGGACTGGCAGCAAAAGAAATTGTTGTAAGCACAATGGGTGTTTTATATCAGACCGACGAAAACATTCAAACCCATAGCCCATCACTGACAGAGAAACTTCAATCACAGACATATACAGAAGGACCTAAGGCAGGAAAAAAAGTTTTTACACCACTGGTGGCGCTTTCTTTTATGGTATTTGTATTATTATATTTTCCATGTATTGGGGTACTTGCAGCAATTATTAAAGAATCGGGAAGCTGGAAATGGGGACTATTTACTGTTTTTTACACAACAGGTGTTGCCTGGTTATTATCTTTTATCCTTTACCAGGGCGGTTCTTTATTGGGATTCTGAAGATTTTTTGATATGATACAATGGATCATTACCATACTCATAGTTATACTGGCACTTTCTTTTGCAATAAAGTGGATACTTCACTATTTCCGGAAACAACAAAAAAAGCCTGAAGATTGCGCCGGTTGCAACAGCGATTGCCGCCAGTGCCCTTTAAATAATGAGCTAAAAGAGCTGGCTAATCTCAAAGATCAACGAAGCCGTAAATCCAGTTCAGGTTCATCAACATCATAACACTGTAGATCGCACATACGGTAACGAATCAGGTTAATTCTGCCTCCGCTTACTGCAACAATAGTTTTGCCCGCTTCCCGGTAGGTAGCTGTTACTGAATAATTTTTATCAGGTAACAGGGAGTAGTTATATCTGCCGACTCGCACGGTATCCTGTCTGATTAGCCGGCCATTTTCAAAATTTCCTTCATAAAGGCTGATAGGTACAGCGGGGTTCTCTTCATTGATTGTCAGGCGAATGGAAAGAATTCCTGTTTGATGAATCTCGGTATTACAATTAGCATAATCCTGGTCAGTACAGTCTTCATATTTGCTTCTGCAGGAAAAAGTAAAAATCAGCATACACACAAATAATATCTTAATAACAGGTATTTTCATGATCATATGTAATTCCTTTTAATTATCTGAAATCAAATTCATATTTTGCTTTTTTCAATCATTTTATAATAGGTCTGAAATTTGCTCCTTTTTTGTTGAATAAAGGAAAATGATACTGAAGACCGATCCTGAAACGGTTTGAAGGAATATCACTTTGACCGGTCCGGTAAAAATAATAACCTCCTGTTACAGAAAAATTCTTGCGACGATACACCATGTCAATTACCGGTGCAACAGAGAATCCCCGGGGAGGCGTAATAGCCGTTCCGCTGTATGATGCATTTGAAAATATTGTCCTTAAGCCCAAATACAGATCCATAGTAGCCTTTCTCACAGGAAATGATAATATCTCTCTCTGGAGATCAACAGCCCAGATAAATCTTTTTTCCTGAAATTGGTATGTTATATCAGGGTTTTCATATACCTGAACCGAACGGGGAAAAATCCTGCCGGCAAAAGACAATCTGATAAGCATTTTATACCTGGCCTCTGATGCGGAAGCTTCAAATACATACATCAGGTCTTTGCTGTTAAACTCCAACCTTGAACCTGCATTTATCTCAGAAAAATAGATTCCTGAAGGCCTTATACCTGAAAATTCATTTAGGATACGGGCCATTTCATTATTTCCCGAATATAATGATCTGGCGATAACAGAATTTGCTTTTCTTTTTGCGGGTGGTTCAACAAAAGAATATGAAGTTAATAATTCTGCAATATCAGTATCATTATTTGAAACTGCTATCGAAAGTGCTGTAAGATCATTTTTATTCAGAACTTCAGGATTGGCACCACTCTCCATCAGGTACCATACTGAAACAGGATCTCCGGCCATTGATGCATAAAGTAAGGGAGTGTTTCCGTTGTTGTCCTGCCATTCAATATCTGCTCCCATCTCCAGTAATAAACCCATAACCGCTTCATGACCATAATATGCTGCCATATGTAAAGCTGTAGAACCATCGTTTGCCTGGGATGAAACATCGCCACCATAAAAAAGCAAGAGATCAGTCATATAAAAATTACCAAAAGCGGCAGCATACATAAGAGGAGTTATACCTGACCGATTCTTGTGATTTATATTTGCGCCCCCGGTTATTAAATCTTCGGCCATCGAAATGTTTTTTGTTTGAGCGGCAAACATCAAAGGAGTATACCCCTGATTATCTTGTTGGTCAACATCATCAACCTCAGGTATTAAAAAAGAAACAATTTTCTGATTATTAAAAAAACCCGCATAGGCAAGTGCTGTCATTCCATATACATCTGCAGCATTTACATTGGCTCCGTTCTCAATTAAAAATAATGCAATATCATCATCTCCGCCGGTAGCTGCGAGAATCAGAGGAGTGGAACCGTAATAATCAGAAACGTTTATATCAGCCCCTTGATCAATCAACTCCTTTGTTTGATCGAGATCACTTGCATGAACTGCAAGAAGAAGAGAAAAATCAAGCTCCCCGGGAGGCGTATAAGGAGTTTGAGCAACTGTAAAAACAGGGTACAAAAGAAATATAATCAGGAAACGATTAGTAAGCAGGTTTAAACTGCTAAAAATATGTTTCATCATAAAACTGTTAATCCTGAGAATAAAAAGAAAAAAAATCCTTATTTTTCAACTTTGAACCGGGTAGCAAAATTAGTACATATTTAAACAACATTCATGCCATATTCTGAGGCCAGACAAATATTATTAAAATACTGGGGTTATTCATCTTTCAGACCTTTACAGGAGGAAATCATACAGTCAGTGCTTGACGGTAATGATACCCTGGCCCTTCTGCCAACAGGAGGTGGGAAATCCATTTGTTTCCAGGTGCCGGCACTGTCAAGAGAAGGTATTTGCATTGTAGTTTCGCCACTTATCGCACTTATGAAAGACCAGGTCAGTAATCTGAATAAAAGAGGTATTAAGGCGGTTGCAATATACTCCGGCCAA
>CAYXIT010000018.1:21289-39039 GCA_964465275.1 uncultured Bacteroidales bacterium
CCATTGTATCTCCCAATGGGGTTATGATTTCAGGCCACCCTACCTGAAAATAGCTGAAATTCGGGAATTTCTGCCCGGAACACCCTTCCTTGCCCTAACTGCCACGGCTACCGCAGATGTGATTGATGATATCTGCCTGAAACTCAATTTCAGAGATGGTAAAGTATTTCGCAAAAGCTTTGAACGAAAAAATCTGGTTTATGCAGTTATTAAGGAAGAAAGTAAACTTAACCGCTTACTGAATATTTGCAGGAAAGTTCCCGGAACAGGTATTGTTTATGTTCGTAACCGTAAAAAAACCAGAGACATTGCTGAATTCCTGGTTAAGAATAAAATTTCAGCCGACTATTATCATGCAGGGCTTGATCCCAAACTGCGTGATAAAAAACAGGAAGACTGGATCAGAGAAACACGCCGGGTCATTGTATCTACCAATGCTTTCGGAATGGGTATTGATAAGCCCAACGTAAGATTTGTTGTACACATGGATCTGCCTGACAGCCCTGAAGCATATTTCCAGGAAGCGGGAAGGGCCGGCCGCGATGAAAAAAAGTCATATGCAGTATTGCTTTATAATAATTCTGACATAATTGACCTGGAGCATTTTTTCGAATTATCATATCCGTCATTGGGTTTTATCAGAAAAGTTTACAATGCGTTGGGAAATTATTTTCAGCTGGCATTGGGAAGCGGTAAAGACAAAAGTTTTGATTTTCAACTGGCTGATTTTTCTAACCAATATGCCCTGGATCGCTTTTCAGTTTTCAACGCTCTGAAGATTCTTGAAAAAGAAGGATACATATTTTTATCAGAAGCTTTGGTTAATCCGTCGCGGGTAATGATTTTACTCAACAAAGAAGATCTTTACCGGTTTATTGTTGCAAATCCGGGTTATGATTCTTTTCTCAAAATAATACTTCGATCATACACAGGATTATTTTCAGAATTTACCAGGATCGATGAAGATGAGTTAGCTGTCAGGTCAAAACTAGACACAATCAAGGTATCTGCTATACTTAAAAAGCTTCACCAGTTAAATGTTATTCATTATATACCTCGGAACAGATCACCCCAGCTTACTTTTGTTATGCAACGAATGGATTCAGGGAATCTTAATATATCACCTGAAAATTACGCTGACAGAAAAAAATTTGCTGAAGTACGCATAAATGCTATTAAGGATTATGTTCTTTCGGGGAGCAGATGCAGAAGCACAATCCTTCTGGATTATTTTGGAGAGTCGAATGCAAGAAGATGCGGAGTTTGTGATATTTGCCTTGAAAGAAATAAGCTTAATCTGAGTAAGCTCGAGTTTGACAATGTTGTTGAGCTGATTAAGCCACTTATTAAAAAAGAACCTATGACTATGCAGGAAATTATTAATAGCACTCAAACCAGTATTCATGAAAATAAAATCATAAAGGTGATACAGTGGTTACTTGATAATAATAAAATTCAGACTGAAAAAAATACTGATAAACTGCGATGGAATGACCACACCTGATCTTAAACCGGCCCCCTTTTCGGAAATGAAACATTTTAGAGTTCCCTTTCACGAAAAGTATGATATTTCAATAAACGATAAAAATACTGTTTTCACTAGCTTAATATAGACGATTAAAAGAATAATTCATACATTTGAAATATCATAAAGATTATAAAAGTCTCAATGCAGGTTTTAAACCCTAATCAGGCTAATCAGTAAGCAGGATTTATAAAACCATTTACTATGCAGGAATATTTTGATCAGGAAGCAATTGCAGGTGAGGTTGGAGAACAGTATGTTTTGTTTTTAAAACATATTATTGAGAAGAAAGATGTGGATTATCTCAAACAATTCTTCCCTGAACATGGCATGGGCATAGGTAGTTTAGGTAAAGTTGGTTTCCGGGGGACTGAACAAATTTCAGCATTGCTAAAGTATAACATAAGCCTTTTACCCTGGCCGGTAATGTTCGATGAAAAATTCCGGGATATTAAAGTACTTTCACCAGATAGTGCTTTGCTATCAGGAAGTATAGATTTAATTACCCGGGAAGAAAGATCAGAATCACCCCTGCATCAACCTCAAAATATTAAACTTACCCTGCTTTGGAAAAAAATCCTTGATAAATGGTTTATTGAATACATCCATTCATCAGAAATACCATCCGGGTTTTCGGTTAAGATCAGAGATGAACAAACCCCTTTGGGGCAAGACATAAAAACCGAAAAAAAACTCACCAGGGAACTCTGGAAAACGAGAATAGAACTATCTGAGCTGGAAAAAGAAAGCAACGAATCACAACAACTGTTTCAGTCAATTTGCGAGAAAATAAGTGATGGCATAATTCTCGCCGATCCTGAAAAAAAATGCTTTTCATATGTAAATGAATCTGTTTGCGAACTGTTAGGATACCAAAAACCGCAACTTCTCTCTTTATGGTTGAAAGATATTTTATTATCAGATTCTGGCATCTTCACAGATGAACCAGATAAAATATTTAAAGAAGAAAAGAAACATTTCAATGATATACCCATTACTTGCAGCAATAAGAATGTAAAGCATTTTAATATTTCAACCGGAGATGTAAATTACCTAAACAGGAAACATATTTTGTTAATCCTCAGGGATGTTAGTGAACAAAAGAAGGCAATGGCTATTATGAAAGAGGCTGAACTCGCACAGAAAGCTTCAGAATCGAAAAATTTGTTCCTGGCGAATATGAGTCATGAGATTCGTACACCTGTTACAGGTATTATTGGAATGAGTGAAATCCTTTCAAATACAAAACTTGATACACAACAAGCTGATTATTTGCAAATTATCAATGAGTCTTCCAGAATATTATTGCGTTTGATAAATGACATTCTGGATATTGCAAAAATTGAAGCCGGAAAAATTCAATTGAGCTACGAACCATTTAGTTTGCGCAATATTATTCAAAATATCAGGAAACTAAACCACCCCGGACTTATAAATAAGAATAATGAACTTAAAGTAAATATTGATTCTGAAGTACCGGAAACAGTAATATCTGATAAACTTCGGATAGAACAGGTTCTGATGAACCTGCTCAACAATGCAATGAAATTTACTGAAAACGGACAAATAACCATTGGCGTATTTATTCCCGACAAATCGAAACCTGATACCATTAAAATTTCAGTATCCGACACAGGGCCGGGAATCAGCAAAGATGATCAAAACAAGCTTTTTAATAAATTTCAGCAAATTGAAAACACTCTTTCTCCGGGTGGATCAGGACTTGGACTTTATATTTGTAAGCACCTGATATCATACATGGGTGGAGAAATTGGTGTAGAAAGTAAACCCGATAAAGGAAGTACCTTTTGGTTTACGTTTGACTCTAAACCTGAAAACCAGAATATGGATAAAATGAGTGAAGAGGGCGAAGAAGATGATGATATAGAAGTGTCTCTGGGGCTGAAAATATTACTGGTTGACGATAAAAATGTAAACCTGCAGGTTATATCGCTAATGCTTGAAGCGGCAGATTGCACTGTTGATATAGCAAAAAATGGCATTGATGCAATTGAAATTTTTAAACCTGAAAAATATGATGTAATCCTCATGGATATTATGATGCCTGTGATGGATGGGGTTACTGCCATGAAAGAGTTAAAAAAGAAGTATGACAAAACTCCCCCTATCATAGCTATAACAGCAAATGCCATGGCAGGCGATAAAGAAAAATACATGAAAGAGGGTTTTGATGGATATATTGCCAAACCTGTTACTACCAGAAAACTGGTTTCAGAATTACTTGAGCTTAATATTATTGTGAAAAATGAGGTCTGACAGGACCCTAACTTATAAATAATTAGTTGAATTAATATTTTTTTACTGAAAATTATGGCCAATACTCTTTATACCGACCCTGAAAAAGCAATTGAAGTAACAGATAAATGCGATGTATGTTATCTTGGAATGATTGATCAGGAAAATAAACCCTATGTGCTGCCATTCAATTTTGGCTTTGAAGATGGAATTGTATATCTGCACTCAGCTCCCGTGGGAAAAAAAATAGATGTATTGAAAAACAATCCTGAAGTATGTGTCACATTCAGCACCGACCATCAGTTGTTTAACAGGCACGAACAGGTTGCATGCAGCTACGGCATGCGCTACAAAAGCGTTTTAATTAAAGGCAGGGTTGAATTCATTGAAGATTACGATGAGAAAGTCAGTGCATTAAATATCATCATGCGTAAATATGCAGGCAAAGACTTCTCATATAATGAACCTGCTGTAAAAAATGTAGCCATTTGCAAAGTTATTCCTGAAATAACAGAAACTAAATTCTCAGGATACTGATTATATTATGATGCCTTATTGGAAGTCGCTTTATTGAAATGAATGAAATATTTCCTGTAAAAAAAGTCCCAAACCTGTATTATCAGGAGTGCACAGAGTATCCCTAATATAATACCTCCGATCATATCTGCCGGATAATGCACTCCCAGGTAAATTCTGCTGTATGCATTTAATACTGCATATGTTATCATTACAGGCACAATAAACCTTACTTTGTTTTTTAATAAATGGATCATAAATATGGCAAGTGCAAATGAATTTGTAGCATGGCCCGAAACAAAACTATAGCCTCCTCCACGATAGCCATAAACTAAGTGCACCAAACCTTCAAGACCTTCGTCACGTGAAGGCCTGAGTCGCTGGGTTGAATCTTTAATAAGATTTGAAGTCTGATCACTAAGAGTAATCAGGATGGCAGAAAATAACATAATAAACAATGTGGTTTTCCATCCGTAGTGTTTATAACAAAACCATAGCAGCAGAATATAAAAAGGTATCCAGGAAAATTTATAGCTGATATAATACATTACGGGGTCAAGCCAGTCTGCATTGAGGCCGTTAAGAAACAGGAACAATTCTTTATCAAGTTGCATTAAATATTCAAGCATAGGATATAAAAATTAATTTGGTTTATGATCATTTAAAATCCGTTATCACGGTTAAGTGTTTTCCAAAGCATATCTTTCAACTCCTTTATTCCCTGCTGTGTATGCGATGATATCATTACATAAGGAAGGTCAGGGAGATTCAGTGCTATTTCTGTAAGTAATTCATCATCTGCGAGGTCGCATTTGGTAATTGCCAGTACCCTTTGTTTGTCAAGCAGCTCCGGGTTATACATTTGCAATTCCCTAAGCAGTATTTCGTATTCCATTTTAATGTCATCAGTATCAACCGGGATCATGAACAGTAATACGGAATTTCTTTCAATATGCCTTAAAAAACGGTGTCCAAGTCCTTTACCCTCATGAGCTCCTTCAATAATTCCGGGAATATCAGCTATAACAAATGACCTGTTGTCGTAATAAGGAACCATACCAAGATTGGGGACCAGTGTAGTAAAGGGATAATCCGCAATTTCAGGTTTTGCAGCAGAAACAACTGATAACAGTGTTGATTTTCCTGCGTTGGGAAATCCTACCAGACCCACATCTGCAAGTATCTTAAGTTCCATAATAACGGAAGCTTCCTGTTCATCCTCACCGGGTTGCGCATATCGTGGGGTTTGATTGGTTGCCGATTTAAAATGAATGTTGCCAAGTCCGCCGCGACCTCCCTGTAATAATACTATTTCCTCGTCATGCCCGGTAATTTCTGCCATAATTTCACCGGTTTCAGCATTCCTGGCAATTGTACCCAATGGTACTTCAATGGTAACATCCTTGCCCTGTGCTCCGGTTTTTCCCTGCCCCCGGCCGGGTTTTCCGGGTTCTGCTATAACATGCCGGGTATAGCGCAAATGCAACAGTGTCCATAAATGACTGTTTCCTTTAAGAATAACATTTCCTCCACGGCCACCATCACCACCATCTGGACCACCCCTGGGTACATATTTGGCACGCAGGAAATGTACCGATCCTGCTCCTCCTTTTCCTGAACGGCAGTGTATTTTTATATAATCAACAAAGTTTGAAGCCATGGGGAGAGATAGTTATTTAATAATTAAGATAACAGACAATTACAATTTATGAAGATTAAATTTCATATGGTACGAAATCTTGAAGTTGAAAACAAACCTTCAACCAATCAACCATAAACAAATACTATATAACATCGGAAAATATCTCATTTTTTTGGCGGTAGTGGTTTATAGCATGGGCAATCTTTTCAGAAACATCATCAACCGGAGCCATTCCACTAACCTTGAGCAGCTTTTTCTGACGGATATAATATTTTTTCAGACAATGTGTTTCTTTTTCATAAACATCCATTCTCACATTGAATATTTTCTCATTATCATCTTTTCTTTCCGAATCTTCGGCTCTCCCTCTGAGTCTTTTGAATAACTCAGCTCTTTCAACCATCATAAAAATGACCATATTCAAGGTAATATTTTTCTTCCTGAGAAATTTGTCAAACATAGCTGCCTGCAACATTGTACGAGGAAACCCGTCAAAAATAATTCCTGATGAATTAATAAAACGGATTGCACTTTTGTATATTTTTCGCAAAATAATACTATCCGGAACCAGTAACCCTTTCTCAACATATTTGCGAACCTGGATTCCAAGTTCCGATCCCCGGTCAATTTCATCTCTGAGCAAATCACCGGATGAAAGATGAACCAACCCGAATCTTTCTGCGATTCGTGATGATTGCGTTCCTTTTCCGCAACCCGGAGGGCCAAAAATAACCAGGTTCAACATACCTGTAAAAAATTTTATGAATTTCAAAACCTGATTTTATTCAATTATCTTGTATATATCGGAAAGATTCCTTCCAAAGCCATCATAATCGAGTCCATAACCCACTATGAAATCTTTTGGAATTTCAATGCCAATATAATCAGGTTTAATTTCTGTTTTAACTGCTTCGGGTTTAAGCAAAAGAGTGGCTACTTTTAAGTTAGCCGGTCCATACTTCTTCATATCTTCCAGTAAATGATTAACTGTTATCCCGCTATCAATGATATCTTCCAGTATAATTACCGAGCGTCCTTTTATATCATCAGAAAGTCCAATAAGGGTTTTCACTTCTTCAGTGGTTTTTGTTCCCATATAAGACGACAAACGTATAAAGCTAATCTCACAAACACCATCGTATGCTTTCATCAGATCAGAAGAAAACATAAACGAACCATTAAGTATACAAAGGAATAGCGGTATCTCATTTTTAAAATCAGCATAGATTTCATCTGAAACTTTCTGAACCGCTTTCTGAATTTCGCCGGAATCTATGTATTTTGTAAAATACCTGTCTTTTACCTTTATCTTTTCTTTTCCTCCTGCAGTATAACCCATAGCAATTATTTTATAAGCTGCTAAAATACAAAATTAATGCATTGAACCCGGTTAAAGCCTTATTTTTGCCAAAAAAATATAGTTGTTGGCTTGCAGCCTTCAAAGAAAAAAAATAACGGATGCGAAAAATCGGACTTTTATCAGATACCCATGGATATATTCACCCCGAACTACCCAGAATTTTCAAAGATTGCGATGAGATATGGCACGCCGGTGATTTTGGCAACATGCAAACTGTTTCGGCTCTTAGAACCATTGGTCCGTTAAGGGGAGTATTTGGTAATATTGACGGAACAGAAATCCGCATGGAATTTCCTGAATTTCTCCGGTTCTTCTGTGAAGATGTAGATGTATTAATAACACACATTGGGGGCTATCCGGGAAATTATTCCCCTGCAGTAAAAAATATCATGCAAACCAGGCCACCCCAACTTTTCATCAGCGGCCATTCACATATTTTAAAAGTAATACACGATAAAAAACACAACTGCCTGCATATGAACCCCGGGGCTGCAGGCAGAAGTGGTTTTCATAAAGTTATTACCATGTTACGTTTTAGTATCGACGGTAAAAACATCAAAGATCTGGAAGTGGTTGAGTTTACCAGGAATCAAACCTTATAATTGCTTCAAAAGTTCATCAATGGCCCTGTCAAGTTGCTGCTGCCGCTTATGCAAACGATCGTAAAAATTTTCATACACAACGATATCGGGTGCCACACCTGTCATTTCAAGATTTTCACCTTCCAGCGTATAACATCCCCAGCTGGGCAACCGGCAGAATGAGCCATCTACAAAAGATTTGCCCGAAGTAAAGATGATCCAGCGGTAAGTTTCTACACCAATGATCTTTCCTAATTCTAATTGGCGAAAACCCTCAGCAGTCATTTCAGCATCGCTCAGACTGCGCTCATTGATGGCCAGCACCATAGATTTGGCAGCCGGAGCAAAATTGGGCTGAGGGGCAAGCTTGCCCCCACGATATTTCCACATCAGGTAAGGCTTTTGTGAAAGGAACTGCAACACATCATCGTGTACATTGCCGCCGCGATTGAAACGAATATCCAGTAATAAGGCCTCTTTTCTTTCCGCATAGGTAGTCATGTCAATCAAGAACTGTTCAAGTGACTGACCTGACATATTTTTCATGTAAACGTAAGCTATTTTTCCGTCAGATTTCTCACTTACATATTCGCGGTTTGAGCGAATCCATTCATCATATAGCAGATTATTTATCTGACCAGGGGTATGAGGCTTTGTAAATACAACAAACTCATCTTTTCCACGGCGAAATGTTAGTTCAAGCTCATCCGGACGTGAAGCAAAGTAAAAATACTCATCACGGTTTTTTTGCTGATCAACCTTTTTACCATTAACAGCTATTAGCAAATCACCCTTTTTCACAAGCGGCTCACTGAGATCAAGGTTTGATAAAGTTATGATTCTTTCAACTGAAAAGGGATTATCTGGTTGAAAAATAATTCCTGTTTCGGCTGTTTCACCCTTAAAAAAAGGCTCTTCTTCTTTTCCTGAACTGGAAAAGCCCATATGAGAAGCATTCAGTTCACCCAGCATATCATTAAGCAAAAGCCTCAGATTATCTCTTGTTCTCAAATAAGGCAAAAATTGCTCGTAATGCTGCAGGGTTGCATGCCAGTCTATTCCATGAAAATCTTCATCATAAAAATTTTCTTCCAGTGTAGTCCATGTTTCATAGAATATCTGCTCAAACTCCCGATCAAGTCTGCGACTGAAAGTATAATCGATATCGATGGCTTCCATTTTATTGCTGTTTGGATCAAGCTTTTGAATGTTGCCACCTGCCAGTACCCGGAATTTATCCTTAACATTCACAATCATGGGGGTGGTTCCAGGATTTGGTCCCTCTATTTTTTCTGTTTTTCTTTCTTCAAATGGCTTAATCTCCATTTTCCACAAGGCAAACTCTCCTTTATCATGATTGGAAACAAAGAACATGATCTGTCCGTCCTTTTGTTTGAATACCTGTGGAGACCATTGTACTCCTCCCCTTACCCGTATTTGTTCCCATCGCTCTTCAATGCGGTTCATATCAATAAAGATATCAGGAGGTAATGTATCGTTTACTTTCTTTTCGGAAAAAAGCTCATCAAACTTTTCTTTTCGGAAAGGTTCCCGGAAACGATGCAGGGCAATACGGTATATGCTGTTTTCTGTATTGCCTCTCGGGTAATTGGGAGTAACCCTGTCTGTTGTTAAATATACATACCTGCCGCAGGGCGACCACCAGGGCTGACGCTGTGAAACCCCTGATTGTGTAAGATTGATTGTTTCACCGGTTTTGATATGGTGAATTAGAACATCCTGCTCAAAATTTCTGAAAGCTGTAAAAAGAACATACTCTCCATCAGGTGAAAATGTGGGTGAAGAATTCTGGAAACCCCATAATTCATCCTCCAGAAGAACCTGCGAAGTAAGATCTTCAAGATCAACCAGCTTAACCTGTTTCCGTCCGCTCAGATAAACTGCCTTTTCCCGGTCAGGACTCAATGCAAGCAAACGACTGGTTTGAGATACATCTTCCAGTTGCTTTTCTGTGCCTTTACCATCGGCGCTGATTGTAAAAAGGTTTGCCCATCCGTTTTGTGTGCGGGTATAAAGCAACGTTTTACTGTCTTTTAGCCATTTTACTTCAATCGCCCTTTCCGATGATTCGATGGGTATCCGGCGAATAAATTTTCCATCTATATCCGATACAAAAATTTCACCCCGGGAAATGAATGCAATCTTTTTTTCGTCAGGTGATATATCAAAATGACTGATATTTCCCTTTACTGAAAAACTCTGTTCACGCGCCAGGTTCGGTGCCTGAAATAATTGCACATCAACTTCAGCTGCATTGCCTGATGTTACATCATACACAAAGAGTTTATAATCTTTCTCAAATACAATAATACTTCCATCAGCACTTACCTGTGGCCTGCGGATTGATCGTTCAAAGCCTGTAAGCCGGGTTTTTACACCTTCGCGAAAAGTATAGAGATTATATTCACCATTCCATTCGTCAGAAGCAAAATACAAATTTCCCTGTTGATCAATGGTGGGCCAAAGATCCTGACCTTCAAAATCAGTTAAGTTTTCAAACTCATCTGTTGATGGATTATATGACAAAATATCGGGTCTGTGCTCTCCCCTGTATCGCTTTCTTTGAGGAAACCGAAGACTTTCCCAGCTTTCAGTAAAAATATAAGCTCCTGATTCGGGGTGTTCAACCAGGTGATGCTCAACATTAAAATAATTGAAGCCGAATAATGCCTGCGGTGTGCCACCGTTGACAGACAATTTGTAAACCGAACTCATGTTCTCCCTTTCCGAATGGAAATAGATGTATTCTGAATTCCACGACCAGGAGTCAACAAAATCACCTGCCTGATGCCATGTCAGCTGACGTATTTCACCGCCTCCGACGGGCATAACATACACGTTAGCATTTCGGTCGCGTGATGAAGTAAAAGCAATCCACTGTCCATCGGGAGAGAATCTGGGTACAGAAACCTGCCCTTCCAGTGCTGTCAGTCTGTAGGCAGTTCCACCGATAACCGGAACCTGCCATAGATCATTTTCATACACAAAAACAATAGTACTTCCATCGGGCGAAACCGTTGGATCGGAAATAAAATAAGCCTGCTGTGATGCGGCTCCAAAAGAAATAATGCTGAAGCATATAGCAACCAGCAGAGAAAAATATTGATTTTTCATTTTTCAGTTGTTTTGATTAGCGGGGCTAAAATTAAAAAAAATGAGAGACAGCCAAAGAATTTAAATATAAAAAAAGGGGCCAGGCCCCTTTGATTATTATTCCGGTTTCAGATGAGAGAAGTTGATACCATCAGGTTCATTGCCGGCATCAAAATGACCGGTTATCTCCAGCTTCTCAATATCAATTACAGAAACCACATCGGAGCGGGTATTGGCTACATAGGCATATCTGTTATCAGGAATTACAAGCCCGATAGGAATAGATGTACCTTCAAATTCGGCGAAGTATCTTTCGTCATCAGTATCTGCCGGAACCGGTGGTGTAAGTTTTATATCTCCCATATGAAGCTTATTTATCGCATCAAAAACAGCAATGGTACCGGAGCGGGCATTACTTACCAAAAAACGGGTACCATCGGGTGTAAATTTGGCCCTGATGGGAAAGTCCCCGCAAGGCAATTGTGCCAGTACATCCAGGGTTTGTGTATCAAAAATGTTAATGGTGTTATCAGCCCGATTGGTAACCCAGACTTCAGCACCATCAGGACTTACATCGATCCCCTCGGCACCTTCTCCACTGTAAACATGGTCAATCAATTGCCCGGTTTCAAGGTCAAAAACTGCAACGTTGCCGGTGCGGATGCTGGGAACAAAAGCTCTTGAGAAATCATTTGTTGCCGCAACCATATGTGAAACTTCTTCCTCTGTATCCATAACCTGAACAACAGCACCTTCTTTAACATCAACCATTATTAAACTCCGGCTACCTTCTGTGGTAACCAGCAAATTGTTGGTTCCTGCAACCCATTGCATTCCATGGGGTCGTGTATGTTCACCAAGGTCAATAGTTTTATGCAAAATTCCTTTTTGAACATCATAAACAGTAAGTGTATTGCCGGGATTATCGCGGTTTCCATAGTTGCATACAACTGCAATTCGCCCGTCATCCGAGACTTCTACTTCATGGGGTTCAAGGCCTGTAGCTAAAACGGTAAGTGTTTCACCGGTTTCGCGGTCAATAAAATACACATCATTTCCGCTTTTGCTGGCAACGATAATTGTACCTTCCAATACTGCTTTTTCTTCTGTGTTTACCTGTCCCTGACCACAGGAAACCAGTCCTGCTATAAAAAATACAATTGTAATATAAATTAATCTCGTCTTCATAGTATTTAAATTTATTTCCAGATAATGCTTAATTAATTGATATGGTTAAAATTACAAAAATGTCCGGACGATGATTAATATTTCATCAAAAAACCTTAATAATGTTGCATATAAATATTTGCAAAATCCGTTATTATTTAAACACATTCTATCTTTTACAAAAATTCGGCAGATACTTTTTCACTAAAAATAATTATGCTTATCTTCGCTGACTAATCAGCGCTTACACCATGTTTAAAAGGATTTTCAAGCTTTTTTACAACAATCTTATCATAACAAATCCTTTATTAACAGGTAAAACAATACCGATTAGCTTTTTCTTATAAATTTTTTACATGTTAGGACTCGTTGGAATCAGTTATAAAACCGCACCCCTAGAAATCAGAGAAAAATTCGCTTTTACCGGAGATGAATCGGTAAATTTTTTACAACAGTTGAAAATTGACCCTGATCTGAAAGGTGCAGTATTGATCTCCACATGCAATCGCATTGAAATATATTTTCATTTTGAGACCTGTTGCTCAGACAAAGCTTTTGATACCATTTTGCGCAATCTTGAGTTTTTCAAAAAATCTGATCCCGATCATAGAAAGTATTTTTACTCAATGGAGGGAGATTCAGCCACGGAACATCTCTTCAAAGTGATATCAGGGCTTGAATCACTTATTCTCGGTGAAGATCAGATCGTAACCCAGGTTAAAGGCAGCTTTCTGCTGAGCCTTGATAATGACCTGAGCAGTTCGGTTCTTACACGAATGTTCAACAAGGCATTTGAAGCAGGAAAAAGGGTGCGCACAGAAACTGCAATCAACAAGGGTTCAGCATCCATCAGTTCTGCTGCTGTTGAGTTGATTTGTCAGCAAACTCCGGATATTACCAACAAGAGAATCACTTTGATAGGTACAGGTGTAATGGGTGAACTGGCCCTGGTAAACCTGGTTAAGCGTAACTGCTGCCAGCTCTACATTACCAATCGTACATACAGCAAGGCATTAGAGCTGGCTGATAAGCATAAGATTACAGCCTTCGAACTGGAGAAACTCAATGAATTCCTGCCACAAAGCGATATTATTCTCGTTGCTACCGGTGCCCAAAACCACATCATTAAAAAAGATATGGTTGAGAAATTTGTTTCGGGACGGTCCAGACCCCAGATTTATATGGACCTTTCAGTTCCCCGTAATATCAGCACCGACATTCTTGAGCTACCCGATGTGGAACTTTTTGCAGTGGATGATCTGCAAGAGATCGTAAAGCAAACACATAATAAAAGAAAGGAAGCTGTTTCAGAAGCAATGGTTATTATACAATTGGTAAAGCAGGAGTTCAATGATTGGCTTAATGCACTGGAACTTACCCCTTCCATCATGAAGATCCAGAAAAATATGGAAGCGGTAAATAGTTCTGAGCTGGAAGGGTTTTTACGCATTAATGGTATTACAGAAGATGAAATGATAGCACGATATGCCGAGCATATTTCTCGTAAATACACACGCCTGTTTATCCGCAATCTCAAACAAGTCACAAACAACGGCAAGCAACGTGAATTTATCAATGTGGTAAACCAGATATTTGAACTTCACGACAATAATGAAGCATAAAATCATACGAATCGGTACGAGAGGAAGTCAGCTTGCATTATACCAGGCCTACAGGGTAAAAGAAGAAATAGAAAAAAACTACCCGCTTCAACCTGTGGAGCTAAAAATCATCAAAACCAAAGGCGATAAAATTCTTGATGTTGCTTTATCGAAAATAGGCGATAAAGGACTCTTTACCAAAGAACTGGAAGTAGAATTGATTAACGGAAATATTGATATTGCAGTGCACAGCCTGAAGGACCTCCCCACGGTTTTCCCGGAAGGACTTGCACTGGGCGGCGTTCTGGAAAGAGGAGAATTTCGCGATGCCCTGGTGCATATGGATGGTAAAAAACTTCATGAACTGGATGATAATGATATAATTGCTACCAGCAGTCTGCGTCGCAAGGCGCTACTTTTGAGTCACAATCCTGAATTAAAAATTGTTGACATCCGTGGCAATGTAAATACCCGCCTTCAGAAAATGCAGAACGGACATTGCACCGCCATGATTATGGCTGCAGCAGGTTTGCAAAGGCTGGAGCTTGATCATCTTATCACAGAGATACTCGATCCTGAGATATTTATTCCAGCAGTAAGTCAGGGAGCCATTGCCATGGAAATTCGCGACAATGACCACGAGTTGATAGAAATTCTGAAACCGGTTATTCATCAGCCCACTTTGCAAGCCGTTAATGCCGAAAGAACTTTTCTGCGTATGCTGGAAGGCGGCTGCCAGGTGCCCATCGGTTGTTTTACCCAGGCAGACCAGAGCAATTTCAGAATAAAGGGATTTGTCTCCAATCTCGATGCCACTGTGGTTTTGAAAGATGAAGTTAACGGGCAACCTGAAGAAGGGATTGACCTTGCATCAAAACTGGCAAATTCGTTTATTGAAAGAGGATCCAGAGAAATACTCGAAGAAATCCGGAAAAACAATCAAATCTGATGCTGAAAGGCAAAATCATAATCACTACCCAACCTGCTGATCAGGCGGAAGAAATGCTGATGCTTCTGAATGCCAAAGGAGCAAAGGCTTACAGTCTCCCTTTGATCGAAACACGAACCATTACAATTCCTGCTGAAGAGTTCCGGCAACTAATTCAGCCGGGAAAATTTGATTTACTTGTTTTTACCAGCAAAAAGGGTGTACGTGGATTTTTTAAAAACCTTTCTGATCTTCAGGGCAGTTTTCAGCTGTCTTCCAAACTTAAAATTGCAGTGGTAGGTCATGCCACAGCTGCTGAGCTGGAAAAATACGGTTACGAGCCTGCTTTTATGAATCCCGGAACCGATGCCAGGGATCTTGCCGGATTTCTTTCAGAAAACATTTCCAAAACCGGGAATAAAATCCTGCTGGCTCTTAGCAATAAGGCTCCGGATTTTCTGGAAACATCCCTTTCTGAAGTTGCCACCGTAAAACGGATCAATGTATATGAAACAATTCCTCTCTCAACTGTAGATGAAGAAATAGCCAATCTGATAAAAGACAAAAAAACAGACATGTGTATTTTTACATCACCATCGGGTTTTTATGCATTTCTGGATGTGTTCAATGAAGCAAACTCAATCCGTCTGGCAGCCATAGGTAATACAACAGCCCATGCCATCAGTGAGTGCGGTTATGAGGTGGTGGTTACGGCCCCCTATCCTTCAGCACAATCACTCGTAAAAACAGTTGAAGATTTTTTTTCTGAAAAGTACTTTTGAACTTTCATTCTTAATGTAACTTAAAAAATAAAAATATGTATTTCCCATCAACACGTTTAAGAAGACTTCGTTCCAACCCGGTTATCCGGGCCATGGTAAATGAAACCACAGTTTCTCTGGATAACCTGGTTATGCCCCTTTTTGCCTGTCCTGGAGAAAAGGTTAAAAACCCCATAAACTCCATGCCAGGCAACTATCAGCTTTCAGTTGATATGCTTGTGGCGGAATGCAAAGAGTTGTATGAACTGGGGATCAAATCTGTACTATTATTCGGGATTCCCGATGAAAAAGATGAGCATGGGCTTGTGGGTGCTGACGAAAATGCCATCATCCCCAGGGCTATCCGTGCCATAAAAAAAGAAATTCCTGAAATGTTTGTGATTGCCGACGTATGCAATTGCGAGTATACTACACACGGACATTGCGGTACAATTGTGAACAACGATGTAGATAATGACCTTACACTTGAAACCCTGGCAAAACAATCCGTTGCTTTTGCTAAAGCCGGCGTTGACATGGTAGCCCCCAGTGATATGATGGACGGTAGAGTGGCGTACATTCGCGAGGCGCTTGACGATGAAGATTTCAGCAACATACCCATCATGGCCTACTCAGCCAAATATGCATCTGCTTTCTACGGGCCTTTCCGTGAAGCAGCTGAAAGTGCTCCGCAATTCGGCGACCGTAAAACCTACCAGATGAACCCCGCCAACAGCAAAGAGGCCATGCGCGAAATCGAACTGGATATTGAAGAAGGAGCCGACATAATCATGGTGAAACCGGCCTTATCATATCTGGACATCATCCGTCGGGCAAAGGACGAATTCAATATTCCTATCGCAGCCTATAATGTCAGCGGCGAGTTTTCCATGGTGAAAGCAGCTGCAGAGAAAGGCTGGATCGACGGGGAGCGAATCACCAAAGAGATTCTTACATCCATTCGTCGTGCAGGTGCTGATATCATACTGACTTATCATGCAAAAGAGATAGCGGTGTGGTTGAAGGGGGAAAGGTATTTTTAGGACGAATATCGAACCGAGGCGAAGCCGAACTCAGCGAAGCTAAATTCGAATATTGAATTATATTGTTGATTTTTACTGTCATGAATTAAAACTTGCCATAGAAATCGATGGCTTAAGTCATATCCATAAAATTGATTATGATAGTGACAGACAGAAGGAACTTGAAGAGTATGGAATTACATTTTTGCGTTTCCCGGATATGCAGGTTAAAAAGGATATGTTTAATATTTTGAGGGCGTTGGAAATTACTATTGATAAAATAAAACTTAAAACATCCCCCCGGCCCCCTTCGAAGGGGGAGTAGGTCAGCAGAAATTCATAAGTTTGCAAATTAAAAAAAATAGAATCGTTAGTACAAACGTAACATTAAATTGAAAAAATAAATTTTTGTACATGAACTTCACCAAAAGTAATATTGAATTCAACCGTGCCAAAAAAAGCCTCCCCGGCGGGGTAAATAGTCCTGCGAGAGCATTCAGAAGTGTGGGCGGAAATCCGGTTTTTATTGCCAGGGCCAAAGGGGCCAAAATGTGGGATATCGACGGAAATGAATATATCGATTACGTTTCATCATGGGGACCCATGATTGTGGGTCACGCCGATGAGCGTGTTATTAAGGCCATTACCGAAGCCGCGCAGCGTGGAACCAGTTACGGTGCTCCCACTGTGGGAGAGACCGACATGGCCGAACAAATCAAAAAGATGAAGCCTTCCATGGATATTGTGCGCATGGTAAATTCTGGCACTGAAGCCTGTATGAGTGCTCTCCGTCTGGCGCGCGGATATACCGGCAGGGATAAATTCATCAAATTTGAAGGGTGCTACCACGGACATGCCGATAGTTTCCTGATCAAAGCCGGCTCAGGAGCACTTACTCTGGGCCTGCCTGATAGTCCGGGTGTTACACAGGGAACAGCACAGGATACACTTACAGCCCGATACAACGACCTGGAAGATGTTGCCCGGTTGTTTGAAAATCATGGAAATGATATTGCTGCTGTAATTCTGGAGCCTGTTGTAGGAAATATGGGCGTAGTAGTTCCTGATAAAGAGTTTCTGGAAGGCCTCAGAGCACTTACCCAAAAATACGATGCATTGCTCATCTTTGATGAGGTAATGACCGGTTTCAGGCTCGCCAAAGGTGGAGCACAGGAATACTTTGGAATTACCCCTGATATTACCTGTCTGGGCAAAATCATCGGAGGCGGACTTCCGGTAGGTGCCTATGGCGGACCAAAAGAAATCATGGAAAAACT
>CAYXIT010000018.1:39049-41848 GCA_964465275.1 uncultured Bacteroidales bacterium
CTGCGGTACCTGTTCGGACCGGAAGTGGACAATTCCATCGAAATCATGGAAAAACTGGCCCCGGCTGGCCCTATTTACCAGGCTGGAACCCTGTCGGGTAATCCGCTGGCTATGGCAGCCGGACTGGCAACCCTTAAAATCATTGATGAAACTCCTGATTTCCATAAAAACCTTGAAGAAAAATCAGCCCGCCTGGAGAAAGGTTTGCATGAAAACCTGAAACAAACCGGTCATGAAGGTGTTATAAACAGGGTTGGATCTATGATCACGCTGTTTTTCACCGAACTGGATGCCGTAAAATCCTTTGATGATGCCAACCAGTCTGACACCGGGAAATTCAGCCGGTATTTCAGGGCCATGCTTGATCAGGGAATCTACCTGCCCCCTTCGCAATTCGAAGCAGCTTTTATTCCGGCTTGCATCAGTGACGAAGAAATTGATAAGACTGTTGAAGCGAGTTTGGAGGCGTTAAAAGAATTGTAAATTGGTTGATAGGTTGGTAGATTGATGATTTGCAGGATTAAAGGATTGAAGGGTTTAATAGCTGCAAAGCAGCGATAACATTTGTAACCTTTAATCAACCATAATACCTTCAAGCTGCAGAGCAGCGCAACACAAAAGGTGAATGTGTGTCATAAATTTACCGGACAATTATGATTTTTAAACAAGAAAAATGACAAATATATTTCTGGATACACTACAGGGTAAAACTACCGACCGACCGCCGGTTTGGTTTATGCGGCAGGCCGGCAGGGTGCTCCCATCCTATCTTGCACTTAAGGAAAAACATACTTTCTGGCAAATGATGAAAGATCCTGAACTGGCAGCAAAGGTCACCCTTCTGCCGGTGAATGACCTGGATGTGGATGCTGCTATTTTATTTTCCGATATCCTTGTCATTCCTTATGCGATGGGTATGGGACTTGACTTTACCGACCAGGGTCCGGTTTTTGAACAACCCCTGAAAGATGTGAATGATCCCCTGCAAAAGTTAAATCCCGACCCCGGTAAGCTTCAATACATTTACGATGCCATTGATAAAATACTTGAAACGCCGGGAAACAATACACCGCTCGTTGGATTCTCAGGTGCTCCGCTTACGGTAATGCTTTTTATGATACAGGGCCTGGGAACTCGCTCAAACTTTGCCGATGCAGAAAAATTCTTTTTTAAAGAAAAACTTTTAACACGTAAACTTGCAGAAGCTGTTACCGAGCTTACCATCGAATATGCCCTGCAGCAGATAAAACACGGCATTTCAGCTTTCCAGCTGTTCGATACCCATGCCGGCAGTGTTCCTTTTACCTGGTACCGGGAAGTATTCATGCCTTCCGTAAAAAAAATTGCCGATGCCGTTCGTGCCACGGGCACCCCTTTTATCTTTTTCCCAAAGGGTATCGGAACAGGCATCAAAGACATAAACCACGATATCTGTGACTTTCTGAGTATCGACTGGCAAACATCACTTTTCACTGCCCGTGAAATGGTAGATAAGAATGTGGGACTGCAAGGCAACCTCGACCCACGCATCCTTTTCGCCGACCAGGAAACCATCAAAAAAGAGTTATACAATTTCATGCCGTTCCACAAACAGGAATCCAAATGGATCTTCAACCTGGGGCACGGTCTGATGCCAGGCATTCCTTTGGAGAATGTTAAGTTTGTAGTGGATTTTGTGAAGCAGGTGCATTGGGAATAGGGAGAAAGGAGAATGGAAAACGGAGAACGGAAAAAATAATTTCGAAATTCGAACCGAGGCGCAGCCAAGCTCAGCGAAGCTAATATCGAAATTCGAAAAAGGAATGAATAGCAGTTATATTCAGCCTGGTTTTGGTGAACTTTGGACTCCGGGCACGAACCAAAGTCGTACCCGGAGAAAAAAACACACAGTGATTTTTTAAAACCGCGTCTTTGCGCCTCTGCGAGACAAAACATTAGTATACGCGTAGTAAAAATAATTAGATTAACTAATTTAGGATATAAGTTTTAGGATTTAGGGTTTAATTTCACTTAGCTCGGCTGCGCCTCGGTTCGTGCTTCGGACTTCCGACTTCGGACTCCGGACTTCGTGCTTCGGACTTCATATTTTAAACATTTACAATGAATATTACCCTTCTTCAAAAATACAACAAACCTGGCCCTCGGTATACAAGTTATCCGCCGGCCACCTTTTTTCATGATGGCATAAAATCAGACCATTACAGGAATATGCTTGTGAAATCCAACACACAGCATCCTGAAAACATTTCTGTTTACATCCATATTCCCTTTTGCAGGCAGCTTTGCCTCTTTTGCGGTTGCAATACAAGCTGTTATCCCCATGACGATTTAATTGAAGAATACATAGAAGCGCTCATCAAAGAAATCGAGTCGGTTTCTGAATTAATTGATAAATCACGTCCGTTAACCCAGATACACTGGGGAGGCGGTACACCTAACTCCATTGATCTGGCGCATGTGGAAAGGGTAATGAAAGTTTTACTGAATAAGTTTCAACCCACTGCCAAAGCAGAAATTGCTATGGAATGCAATCCGGCTTACCTTGAACCGGAACATATTGATCAACTCGCTACTATGGGTTTTAACCGTTTAAGCCTGGGAATACAGGATTTCAATGAAGAAGTATTAAAACTGGTAAACCGCAGTCCCTCAAAATATCATGTAGAAGAGCTTATTGCCCGCATGAAAGCCAACAAAATGGACGGAGTGAATATCGACCTGATCTATGGATTGCCCGGACAAACAGCTGAATCATTCCGGAAAACTATTGAAAAGGCCATTGAAATTTCTCCCGATCGT
>CAYXIT010000019.1:0-2809 GCA_964465275.1 uncultured Bacteroidales bacterium
GAAATTGAAATTACGGATAATGTTCCTGTTGGTGAGTATGAACTTTATTTTGATGTTCCCCCCGCAAAATCTACCGTTCATTTCGGATTCCGTTTTGAAGGTGACTCCTACAATATCAACCAGTGGTATATCGATAATATGATTCTTGAACCCGTTGTTGAAAATGACCTGGTTGCACAATCACTTACCGGCAATACTACTCCTTCTGCAGGGGTTGAAACCATTTATACCATTACGGTTCAAAATGCAGGTACAGTTACTCAATCTGATTACACTGTAAAACTTATGCAGGAAGGTGATGTGGAAATCGGTTCAGTTGCAGGAGATCCCATTGAGTTTGCAGAAACACTTACTTACGAGATTCCCTGGACTCCCGGAGCTGAAGAGGAAGGACCAACCTATCTGTATGGTGTAGTTGAATTTGCAGCCGATGAAGTAACCGGAAACAACCAGACTCCAAACCTGAATGTTGTGGTGCAACCCAGTGATATTTTGGTTATAACCATAGGTACTGCTGAAACATTCCCTCCAAGCAGGATTCCGTTTGACTTTTTCTATAAAAACAGTCTGTCACAAACCCTCTATTTTCAGGATGAAATTGGACTGGGTGCAGGTGTAATCACAGGTGTTCAGTATACCAATGATTTTGCAACCGATCTTCCTGGCAAGGAAGTTCGTATCTGGGTTGGTGAAACGGAACTTGAAGATCTTAGCGGTGGATGGGTTGATCCAGCTACCCTTACCCTGGTTTATGATGGTACCGTTGACTTCCCTGATGGTGTGAACGATATATATGTTCCTTTCGTTATTCCTTATGTGTATAACGGGGGTACGTTGGTAGTTTACACTCAACGTATCTGGGAAGATGTTTACTTTAGTTCATCAGACCGTTTTTATGGTACTGATGATTCAGGTTCGAACAGAACAAGAAGGGCAAGTGCCGATGCTACTGTGTATGACCCTGCTGTACCACCGGATGGTGCAGTTATAAGCTGGCACCCCAATACTTCGTTGTTCTTCTCAACATCAGGGCTAGGTTCTATGTTTGGTAATGTTACTGACGGAACAGATCCTATTGAAGGAGTTAATGTTCAGATACTTGGTACCCCCATTCATACTATGACTGATGCTAATGGTGACTATGAGTTCCCTGCACTACTTGCAGATACTTACAACGTTGAATTCAGCAAATTCGGTTATGAAACAGTTGTTGTTGAAGGCGTTGTGGTTGAAGAAGATGTTGCTACAGAACAAAATGCCGTTGTTCCTGCCCTGGATCAGTTCACCGTTACCGGTGTTGTACAGGGTAATGACGGAGAACTCATCGAAGAGGCTGCCGTTACAATGGTAGGTTATGATAACTACAGCACAGTAACAGATGCAAGTGGTGCATTTACCGTTGAAGGTGTATATGGCGGAACCTACGAGCTTACAGTAATGGCCCCGGGTTATGAAGATTATATGGATGCAGCTGTTGTAGTAGATGCTGATACTGATCTTGGTACACTTGAGGTAATCGAAATTCTGTATCCTCCATATGGTCTTACCATTGAAACCGAAGGTATGGATCCCGGAACAGCGCTCTTTACCTGGAATGAGATTTTTGAAAGAGAGTTCCGTTATGATGATGGTACTGTTGTTGGTCAATTAGGCGCTGGTGGTGGCACGCTTAATACTGTTTTGGGTTCAGCTCACCGCAATGATGCAGTTCTCTATGAAATGTCATGGTGGACAACAGCAGAAGGCGGACCTCACAATACCGTTAAAATATGGGTATTTGGCCTCGACGAAAGCGGTAATCCAGATGGTCAGGATGTATTATTCGAAATGGGCGGTGTAGCTAACGTTGACGGCCAATGGAATACTTATGAATTTCCTGAACCTGTTGAAGCTCCGAATGGATTCCTCATTGGTTTATCTTATGCAGGTTTCCTTGGCTTAGGCACAGATGCAGGCACAAGTACAGAATGGCCGTTTATGCCCAATAGCAACTTCTTTGTATTTGATTATTCTACAGAAGCTTTTGCAGCTATCGAAACCCTTGGGGATTTTCCTTACAACTTCCTCATTCGTGCATTTGGTGCTGATAATGGTGAACTTGATCTGAAATCAGGTTATGCTGACAACACTGAAGGTCAGGGTTCCGAACTGGTTTACAGCCAGCTTGAAAAGCCTGTTTTTACAGGATATCCGCAGTATAGTAAGCCAGTTATGCCGGCTGATAAAGTATTTACCGGGTTTAATATTTATCTCAATGATATGGAGAACCCTGTAGAAACTGATTACCAGTCTACAAACTATATGTTCACCAATTTACCCGGTGGATCACATACAGCAGGTGTTCAATCTGTATACACAACCGGAGTTTCAGAAATTATGACCATCGACTTTGAAGTTGAAGGTCCGGAATTTGCCCGTGTACAGTTTATTCATAATTCAGCTGATGCTGCAGTTACTGCAGTTGATGTGTATGAAAATGGTGAACTTGTGGAAGAAGGTTTCGGATTCCGTCAGGCTACTCCGTTTATGGATCTGGTTGCAGGTGTTACACATGAGTTTCATTTTGCACCGGCCGGTGCAGGATTTGAAAATGCTGTAGGTCCATTTGAAGCTATGTTTACACCTGGTGAAACCTATATTATTGTAGCCAATGGCATTGTAAGTGAAACTGGTTATGATCCTGCAGAACCCTTCGGTCTGTATATATTTGATATGGCACAGGAAGAAGCTGGATCAGGAACCAATACCGATGTTCTGGCATTCCATGGTGCTACCGATGCGCCGGAAGTAAGTGTTTGGGCAATGGGTG
>CAYXIT010000019.1:2819-32511 GCA_964465275.1 uncultured Bacteroidales bacterium
TTGCTTACATTCGAATACGGTGATTTTGCCGGTTATCTGCCATTGCCGACTAACGACTATGTACTTGAAATTCGCGATGCTGCAGGTGAAAACGTAATTGTTGCTTACGAAGCACCGCTTGCAACCCTTGGACTCGAAGGTCAGGCACTTACCGTTGTGGCTTCAGGGTTCCTTAATCCTGCTAACAACAGTGGTGGTCCTGCATTTGGTCTTTGGGTAGCTACAGCTGCCGGTGGCGATCTGCTTGAACTTCCACTTTATGTTAGCGTTCAGGACATCAACATGAGTGAAGGAAACATTACAATGTTCCCCAACCCAAGTTCTGATATGGTTAACCTGCAAAGTACAAATACTATGTCTGAAGTAAGAGTTGTTGATATCAGCGGACGCGTAGTGTATACCAGCAGTGTTGAATCTGGTCAGCATCAGATCAATATTCGCCAGTTTGAAAACGGAATTTATTTCGTTCAGGTGGTTACTGCTGATGGTATGTTTACCGGAAAACTGCAGATTCAGAAATAATCATTCTAATTAATATTTTATTAACTAAAAGAGGAGGCCTTTGGGTCTCCTCTTTTTTTACACCTGGATTTTAAACTTTTCAGGTCATGAATTTCTGAAAACATATTCAACGTTCTTTGACAATAGTGTTATGCTTTGATGAAAAAGACAACCAATGCAGGCATTTTTTGGAAAACAAAAACAGGTAAAAACACCCAATGATTTTCTGTAATAAAACACCGGGAAAATAGGGAAAATACGCTGTTGTTTAGGAGTTTACCCTAAGTAACTTTGTAATAGTAAAGGGTTCAATAGATTGACACACAGTTTTCAGGGTTAAATCCTTGAGCTTCTGCATCAAATAAAATTATAAAACAACCGCAACTGAATGAAGAAATTCATTACCATATTTTTCTTCCTGATGCTTTTTCAAGGTTTGCGCCCGGCAGTGGCTCAAACCGATACGGAGTTTTGGTTTGCGGTGCCGAAACTTTCCCAGTCACATGACTGGAACAGGAGAAAGTTCTTTTTCAGGTTTGCTACATTAGATCTTCCTGCAACCATTACGATCAGTATGCCTGCAAATCCTGCTTTCGTGCCAATAGTCCATGATGTACCTGCCAATACGGCTATCACAGTTCCTATTCCTGCAACTCTGGCAACAGACATTTTCTTTCAAATGTGGAATGAGAATCCAGACCAGGTGTACAACAGAGGAATACAAATAACTGCAACAAATCTTATAACAGCATATTTTGAAGTAGGAACCAACAATAATCCGGATATTTTTTCATTAAAAGGGAAGAATGCGCTGGGAAATGATTTTTTTATTCCTTTTCAGGATATAAATTTTAATCAACCACTTGGAACAAGACCCTATTCTGGAATTTATTTAGTTGCTACCGAGGATAATACTGAGATTACTGTTACCCCAACAAATCCAGTTTTTCCTGGGAGACCTGCCGGGGTTCCATTTATTTTAAATCTAAATAGGGGTCAATCTATTGCAATTGCACCGGATAACTACAATACAACAGGGAATTTACCTGAAAACAGGCTAAGTGGTACTCGTGTTGAGTCCGATAAACCCATTGCCATTTCAACAAGTGATGATTCGGTAAGAGGATTGCCTGGCGGTTGTTATGACCTTATCGGTGATCAACTCATACCCACCAGTATTATAGGGACTGAATATATTGCCATGAGGGGACGTTTGACAATCCCCGAATATTTTTTTGTACTGGCCACGGAACCCAATACCATTGTTGAGATTGATGGGGTTCCGGAGGCTGTTCTGCAACCCGGTGAACAGTTCAACTGGCAGTTTAGTAAGCAAACATATTTTATTAAAACCAGCAAACCCAGTTACGTTTACCATGTTGCAGGATTCGGTTGTGAGCAAGGTGGGGCAGTATTGCCTCCTATCAACGTTTGTACCGGCTCTACAAGTGTGGCATTTACCAGATCTTTAGGAGGTGGAAATGGCAGATTCTTTTTGAATCTTCTGGTGCGGGCCGGAGCAGAGGATGGTTTTATATTCAATGGAGATGGACCTAATACGAAAATACCTGCAACTGCATTCCAACCTATACCAGGAACTGTTAACTGGCTTGCCGCTGAATTTGAGTTCAGCAACATTGCTGATGTTCCTGTAGGTGCGGCAAGTTTAATTGAAAACACAAAGGATGTTTTCCACCTGGGAATTATCAATGGCGGACCTACTGCAGGAACCATGTACGGCTATTTCTCCGACTTTAACCCGCTTGATGTGCAGGCAAATATTGCTGGTACAGGTACCATTCATAAAGCATGTTTCGGTGATCCGGTGCAGCTTATTGCAAGGGGTGGAACAGAGTATATGTGGCACCCCGTTGACTTTCTTGATGATCCTACTATTGCCAATCCAATAGCTTTGCCCGATGCTTCCATAAAATATACAGTTACTGTAAGTGGTGCCTGCAATATGGTTGACTCTACCAGTGTATTTGTTGAAGTGGGCGATCCGGTTGCGGCACTCTTTACTGTTGATCAGGCAGAAGGTTGTTCTCCTTTTGAACTGATCATAAGAAATGAATCTTATGGTATATCTAATTATTCATGGCGAATGGGCGATGGTACTGTGTATACTACAGGAGCCAGCCATTTCCCGCATATTTATGAGAATACTACCGATGATGTCATTGAAAGGGAAATACAACTTGTAGGAAGAAATGAACTCTTATGCCGGGATACAATGACTACTACTGTTAGAGTTTATCCTGAGGTACATTCTGTTCCACAAGCCGATGTTATAAGCGGATGTGCGCCACTGGAAGTGAATTTCGGCAATCTCTCAACCGGGGCAGAAAGTTATGACTGGAGGTTCGGTGATGGTTCATCAAGTACTACAGAAACACCAACGCATGTTTTCCACAATTACAGTAATGCTGAAAAAACTTTTAACGTGGTGTTAACTGCCAAATCACGATTCGGATGCGAGTCTGTTGATACTGTTGAAATTGTAGTACAACCCTACATTGAAACAGGTTTTCATGTTGATCCACCGGTACATTGTCATCCTTATCCTATGGAGGTTATCAATACCTCATTTGGCGCTACAAGCTATAAATGGAGCTTTGATAACGGAAATTCTTTTGAAGAAATTGAAGAACTACAGTTCGTTCATTTGCTTGAGAACCAGGGGGCTGATCCACGAGTCTATGATGTATGGCTGATTGGTGAAAACGACTATGCCTGCAAAGACACTACTACAAAAGCAATAACTGTTAACCCCTACATAAAATCTGAATTCACAGCTGATATAATTGAAGGGTGTAATCCACTTGTTGTGGAATTTACAAATACTTCAATAAATGCCGATAGCTACCTGTGGGATTTTGATATGGATGAAGGAACCAGTTCTGAAGTTAATCCGGTTGTTATATTTGAAAACACAAGTCTTACCGATACAGCTATATTTCATGTGAATCTGCTGGCATCATCGCAATACCAGTGTACTGATGAGTCGGAAATGGAGATCAGGGTTTTCCCGCGCATCCGGGCCAACTTTACTTTTGATTATACTTCATTCTGTACCCCCCAGGAAGTCACATTTTACAATACGTCGGTTGGTGGACTGAATTATTACTGGGACTTCGGTGACGGCACCACATCCGACGCCGGCAGCGCACAGGTAGTGCATGCTTACCAGAATGAAACTCCCAATGAAATTACCTATCCTGTAAGGCTGATCATTGAAAATGCAAGTGGTTGTCGTGATACCATTGAAAGGGAGGTTACCATATTTCCACAAATCCAGGCTGATTTTGACGTTACTACATCGGGCTGTCACCCACTTGATGTTAATTTTGAGAACAAGTCTCACGGAGCATCTGTATATTACTGGGATTTTGGCGATGGTGGATCATCTCAACAGTTTGAACCTTCGAGAATATACACAAATACAAGTCATTTTGATGATGAAGTGTACCAGGTAACCCTGGTTGCAGAATCCATTCATGGTTGTATTGATTCTATAGTTCATGAAATTATTGTACATCCGAAACCCCTGGCTGATTATACATTGTCTGATCTTTCCGGATGTGCTCCGCTCGAAGTAGATTTTACTGAAAATGCACTGGGTGCTGAAACATACACATGGAATTTTGGCGATGGAACTCCCGAAGTAATAACTAATGGAAGTACCAATCATACCTACATTCATCAAGGAGATTCTGCTGCCGGTTTTACTACGCGTTTGATTGCAGAAAATTATTATGGGTGCAAAGACACAATGAATATTAATCTGGAGGTATTTCCATTAATAACTGCCGGAATTGAAATATCGTCCATAACCGGTTGTCACCCGCTGGAAGTTGATATTACAAACACTTCTTCAGGGGCAACTGCTGCAACTCCTTATTTATGGTCATTTGGCGATGGTAACTTCTCCACATCACAGGACACTGTTCAGAGCTATGTATTTCAGAATGTTAGTCACACGCAGGAAGAGATTTATTCAATATCACTCAGAGCCGAATCATTTTATGGTTGTAAAGACTCTGTATCTGTTGATATTACAGTTCATCCGCGACCCAAAGCAAGCTTCGAACCTGATCTTACTGAGGGGTGCTCTCCCTTCCCGGTTTCATTCATTGATGCGTCAATAGGCGCAGAAGCCTATCTCTGGGATTTTGGCGATGGTGACTACTCGCAGCAAACGGAAAATATTAGTCATATATTCCATCAACCCCATGACCAGGGTGCAGGAGTATTTGATATTGAACTTTTTGTTGAAAATGAATATGGTTGTTATGATACTACTGTTCGCCAGGTAACAGTTTTCCCCGATATTAAAGCTCAGTTTGATGCTATAACAGAAGGTTGTCATCCTTTGCAGGTTAATTTCAACAATATTTCACTTGGAGTTGACCAGTACACATGGACTATGGGCGATGGCACCGTACTGAATGAAACTGATCCTGAATATACCTACATAAATGAGAGTTTTACCGATATACAGGAATATACGGTTGAATTGCACACTTTGTCTTCATTTGGATGTGAAGATCAGATTTCAAAGACCATAACGGTTTATCCAAGACCTATGTCTGATTTTTCAATGAACCTGAGCCATGGTTGCTCTCCGCTTTTGGTTGATTTGGAAAACCTGTCAATTGGCGGAAGTTCTTATCAGTGGAATCTCGATGGAGCTACCAGCAATACCCAGGAAATACTTTTCACACATACATTCCGAAATCTTGAGGAAGAACCGCAGGATTTAATAGTTCAGCTTATTACCGGAAATGAATATGGGTGTACCCGTCAATCGGAAAAGATTGTGCATGTTTATCCTGAAGTAGCTGCTGATTTTACGGCAGATGATCCCTGGATGGCAGGTTGCAGTCCGCTTGATCTGCATTTTGAGAACCTTTCTGAAAGAGCACATAGCTATCATTGGACATTCGGTGATGGTTCACAATCCACAGCTCCCGATCCGGCAAATATTTTCTTTACACAAAGTACCCATGTAAGCAACTATGATGTTACACTCCTTGCCCAGTCAGTTTATGGTTGCAATGACAGTATAACAAAACTGGTAAGAGTATATCCGGTACCAGTGGCTGATATGTTTGTTAGTCCGTATAGCCAGGTATATCCCAATACAGGTGTGATTGCAGAAAATCTTACTTCTCCGGGCAGCTGGGAGTATCACTGGGATATGGGTGACGGAACACAGATAACTGTTCCGGATAATGATCCTGTTGAACACACATATCGTTGGTCGAGTGGTGATTATGCAACCCGCCATTATACTGTAACCCTTAAAGCAGGTAACGATTTTTGTCATGATTCTATTAGCCAGAATATTGTTATTCTGGCACCCCATCCTGTTGTAGGTTTTGAGCCTTCAGCACAGGGATGTCCGCCCCTTGAAGTACAATTCAAGAACGATACTCAATACGGGCTTGAATTTTTCTGGGATTTTGATGACGGTAATTATTCATCGGAGGAAAACCCACGTCATATATTTAATGACCCGGGTGAGTACCACGTTAAACTTCTGGTGAGTGGCGAAGGCGGAGTTGATTCAGCATACCAGGTGATAACAGTATTTGAAAATCCCAGGGCCAATTTCAGGGCCAATCCCCCTGTTGTTCAATTACCCCATCAGGCAGTACAAATGATAAATCTTTCAAGTATGGGGGCTTATTTTGAGTGGCATATGGGCGATGGTAATGTATATTATGAATATGAGCCGGAACACTTGTATGAAACTCCGGGGGAATATGATGTTACACTTATCGTAGGTACCGATACTGATCCGCAGTGTTTTGATGAGATCACCAAACAAAGTGCTGTAATAGCAGAACAACCCTGTAAAATTCTTTTTCCTAATGCCTTCACACCCAATACTACCGGGCCTAATGGTGGGGCCTATGTTGTTAACGATCCTGCAAATCATGTATTCTATCCGGTTTATACGGGCATAAGGGATTATAAGCTTGAGATTTACAACCGCTGGGGTGAATTCCTTTTCCGTTCAGAAGATCTGGAGATAGGATGGGACGGGTATTACCGGGGCAGACTTTCATCGATGGATGTATATGTATGGAAAGTATGGGCTACCTGTTACGATGGCACAGAAATACATGAAGCCGGTGATGTAACCCTTTACAGATAAGCGTATATAATTTGATTTTAAAAATAAAAACTGAGAAACAATTACTAAACAAATTCAAAATGATTACTCACATGAGGACATACAGTAAAAACACCCGGGTGCTCATATTTGCACTGGGAATGCTGTTGTCTGCCTCCTCGCTTCAGGTGAAAGGGCAGGCACCTCAGTTTTCTCAGTTTTATGCAGCACCCTTATACCTGGCGCCCTCTTTTGCAGGAGCAACAGACGGAAGCCGCCTTGTTATGAACTATCGCAATCAATGGCCATCAATACCAGGAGCATTCGTTACCTATGCTTTTTCTTTTGATCACTATTTCCACAAATACAATAGTGGAGTTGGAGTATTGCTGTTCAGAGATCAGGCCGGTTCCGGTCGACTTGCAAATACCCAGGGTGGCCTGGTTTACAGTTATAACTTTAAATTAAACCACGACTGGACCATGCGTCCTGGCCTTCAATTCCTGTATGCTGAAAGAACAGTGGACTTCCACAGGCATATTTTTGGTGACCAGCTCACTTTGGATGAAATACTTCCCAATTCCAACGTACCCAACCCAATTGAAAGGGTAGGTTATTTTGATGCTTCTTCATCACTTCTGGCTTATAACCCCAATTCATGGTTCGGGTTTGCAATAGATAACCTGATGATGCCTAACCAGTCAATGACAGGTGAAGAAAGCAGAATACCCATGAAGTTCTCTTTCTTTGGTGGGTATCGTTTTCACTATGGAGGCAGATATTCACAGCAGGTGCCTGAAAGTATTTCACTGGCGATGCTTTACAAAAATCAGGGAAAATTCAACCAGATTGATTTTGGTGTTTACTGGTCAAAAGATCCCATTTCACTGGGTATATTGTACAGGGGAATCCCATTGTTTAACAATCAAATACACGGTTTATCAAATAATGATGCATTGGTTGTTACCGGTGGATTGCGTACACAAAACCTCAGGATTGCATACAGCTATGATTTTACTGTAAGCAGGCTTGTTAACTCAACCGGTGGTGCACATGAAATATCCCTGATATTCCAGTTCAACCAGGGAGCTCCCAGTAAGAAACAGGGGCAGATACCTTGTCCTGACGGACAGTTCTAGGCTTGCTCCATAAACCATTTTTGCAAAACCACCAGCTGCCATATGCGGTTATACAAATGATTCTGATTGTTTTCGTAGAATTCGTGGATGAGTTTTTCAGTTTCTGCAGTTTCCAGTAAACCGGTTTTCATTACTGCATCAGGGTTGAGATAATCCATGGAAAAGTCTTTCAGCTCTTTTCGCAACCATTTTTGCAAGGGTATGGCAAATCCCCGCTTGGGCCTGTCAAAGAATCTCTCCGGTACATATGTATGAAGCAGTTTTTTTAATAACCATTTTGTTTCACCTTTATTTAACTTAAGAGAAGGATGTAGATTTAAAGCCCATTCCACAATTCTATAATCAAGCAATGGAACCCTTGTTTCGAGTGCAAAATGCATGCTGGCACGATCAACCTTAACAAGCAGATCATCCGGCAGATAATATTTTAAGTCAAATAATGCCTGTTGTTCCGCTGCATTCATGTATGATAATTCATCAATGAAATTCTCAGCAAGATCAAAATCTCTCACAAAGGGATTTTTCAGGATTTTCGCTATCTCCTTCCGGTTAAAAAGGTACTGCTCCTGCGAAAAGATGTGGCTTTTAAGCCGGCTCGCAGGCATTTTATCAAACAGGGAAGAAGTACGCCGGTATTTTTGCGGTCCGTATTTCAGCAACAGCGAAATGGGTTTGCCAAACAACGTAATAACCGGTTTATTTAACCTTTCTGCCCATTTATAGGCTCCATAGCCCATAAACAATTCATCGCCACCATCTCCCGAAAGGGTCATGGTTACATGCTCACGGGCCATTTGCGATACCAGCAGTGTTGGTATTGCAGAAGAATCGGCATAGGGTTCGTCATAAATATCATTTAGCCGTGGCATCCATTGCAGGGCATCCTCCTCGCTAACTAAGAGTTCATGATGCTTTGTACCCAGATATTTTGCAATTTCCCGGGCGTATCCTGATTCATCATAGTCCTTATCCCAAAAGCCAATGGAAAAAGTATTTATGGCATCTGAATGAAGACTCTGTGCGACTGCTGTAACAAGGCTTGAATCAATACCGCCGCTAAGAAAGGTGCCGTAAGGAACATCAGAGATCAAACGATATTTAACCGATGATTCAATAAGTTTCTTCAGATCCTTCAAAGCAATATGAGGATCGGTTATCCGAAGGGCAGGACTGATTTTTTCTTCCGGCTGCCAGTATTGATGCAGCTTAAAGTCACCATTTTTGACGACAGCATAATGACCGGCAGGGAGTTTTTTTATTTCATTGTAAATGCTATTAGGTGCAGGGATATAGCCCAGGTTCAGAAACTGGTTTACGGCAGTAAAATCAATATCAATGTTTTTTTTGATTTCAGTATGCATAGTTAAAGCCTTTAGTTCAGATGCAAATCCTGTTTCGCCATTTTTATGGTAATAATATAGTGGCTTAATACCTATGCGGTCGCGAAATAAAAAGAGAATTTTTTCCTGTTTATCCCAAACGGCAATGGCAAACATTCCGTTAAGCTTTTGCGGAAGATCTGTATTCCAGGTAATAAATACCTCCAGTATAATTTCGCTGTCAGAATGAGTTTTGGTTTGAAAACCCCTACGATGTTCTTTTAATTCTTCCAGCAACTCCCTGAAATTGTAAACTTCTCCATTATAAATCATTACATATCTGCCGCAATGCGAATGCATTGGCTGATTGGCCTTATCGCTCAGATCAATTATGCTTAGTCTCTGATGAGATATATACAGGTTTTCCTCTTCATAGAAACCGCTTGCATCTGGACCACGGTGTGCCAGGCATTCTGTTGCCCTTTTTGCTCCATCAATCCATGAATGTTTGTTTTTGAAAATAAAACCTGATATTCCGCACATTTGGTAATGATTTAATGGTAAAATTAAGAAAAGCAAGGCTTATGGGCATAAAAAAATTTTTTTTAATAAACTGTTTTTTTAATTTAGCCGCACATTAGAACCACAAAATATTAAATTTTCTTTATGAAGAAGCCAACCCATGTTGAAACCAACATAATGCTTGAGCAGGCATGGAAAAAATTTGAGAAGAAACATTTTGATGCTGCTGAAGAAATTTTCTCAGCCATTTATAATAATGATAAGACGCATGTGGAGGCTATGCATGGTCTCGCCGGATGTTTGCTCAGGAAAAAAGATTTTTCTTCTGCTCTAAAATTATACAATCAACTGGAAAAGCTTGACGGGTCGAATCATAAGACTTTTCATCTGAGAGCAATGGCTCTGGGTGGTCAGAACAAAATTAAAAAGGCTGCAGAAGATCTTGAAAAAGCAGCTGAGCTTGCGGAAGATGATTTTGAAGCCAATCTTGATCTGGGCGGAACATATATCGCTTCCGGAGATTATATTCGGGCAGCCCAGTGTATTGAGAAATGCATCAACATTGATGGCAAATGCTCTGAAGCCTGGATTGGGAAGGCATTGATTGCTCATGCAAACAAGGAACAAAAAGCAGCAATTGAATTTATTACCATTGCCCTGAAACTAAACCCCAAATCACTGCTGGCATTATTACTCAAAGCCGAAATACTTCTTGAAACAGGTAAAAAGAGCGATGTGGAAAAAGAAGTAAAAAAAATCCTTTCCATAAATCCTGAAATATTTAAATTACAACATACTGAAGAAGAAGAAGATGATCCGGATGATGGAGATTATCTGGATGACGATGATTATGAAAAGGATGAGGACGCCGATCGAACTGAAGATGATGAGATTGAAGAGTTTGATCTGGATGATTGATAATGTTGAATGTAACGTATTAAAATAAATTCGATTAGAAGCAGGTACAGAAAATACCTGCTTTTTAATTTGCCGCTTCAATTTAACTGCCCCAATAGCTGTTTATTCCATTTTAATTGCATTTAGTTTTTGTATAATATACTGAAAAACAACTATTAACTGGTAAAACCTCCTTAAGCATAATGTTATTTTAACAGAGAATTAATTATTTGTTAATTCGGTCTTAACACATTGTTTACATTGCAGAGATACATTTGCTGCAACTTTTAAAACCAATAATATTTAACAACGAAAAAATTAAAAATTATGCTTAAGAACTTTAGATTCCTTTTTATGTTGATGCTTGCACTGTCAGTATCTTTTTCAGCATGCACTGATGATGAACCTGATGATGAACCTGATCCTGATCCAACAGGTAACATAATAGTTTCAGAGAATATTTCAGGTGAAGAAACCTGGACAAAAGATAATGTATATCAATTGGGTGGCAGGATTGCAGTTTTAGATGGTGCCACTCTTACCATTGAAGCGGGTACCATAATCAAAGGTGAAGCAGGTACAGGTCCTAATGCCACTGCTTTGCTTGTTGCGCGTGGTGGTACATTAATTGCCGAGGGCAATGAGAATGCTCCTATTATTTTTACTTCTGTTGCTGATGAAATTACTCCGGAAGATGTTGCTGCCGGTAATTTTGGAAGTCCAAACCTCGACCCTGATATCGATGGTTTATGGGGTGGAGTTCTTATTTTAGGAAAAGCACCCATTTCTGCATCCAATGATGATGGCGATGTAGTTGAGTTAGCTATTGAAGGTATACCAACCACCGACCCCAATGGATTGTATGGCGGTAACGAACCCGGCGATAACTCAGGTGTAATTAAGTATATCTCTATCCGTCATGGAGGAACCAACATTGGTGCAGGAAACGAAATCAATGGTCTTACCCTTGGAGGAGTTGGTAATGGTACTGTGATTGAAAATGTTGAAGTAATATCAAATCAGGATGACGGAATTGAATGGTTTGGCGGTACAGTTAACGTTACAAACGCCGTTGTTTGGAATGTAAATGATGATGCTATTGATGCTGATCAGTCATGGGCAGGTACACTCGACAACTTTATTGTTATTACTCCCGGAGACCACAATTTCGAACTCGATGGTCCGGAAGGATCTATGGAAGCCGGATATACCCTGAAGAATGGTATTGTAATTGCCAACAGCGACGATAGATCATCAGGCGATCTTATTAACATTGACCCCAATACCATCGTTCATTTTGAAAACGTATGGATTACGTCTATAAATGAGGGACAGGTAGTAGATAATGATCCTGCAGATTCTCCCGGCGTTACTTTTGATGGTGTTTATTTTGATTTAGCTGAAGAAGATCTTGCTGATATATTCCCTTCAGGAAATGTGCCTGAGGGTATCTTTGCCGGCCAGAAAACTGATGCGGCTGATGTTTCAGTTTTTGGATGGACCTGGGCAAGCCAATACGGAGCACTCGATGTTCTGAATAAATAAGGGTTATTATATATATAATAATGATGCCTGCAATTAAATAATTACAGATGATTACCGAAACAGGCTTACTTTTATAGGTAAGTCTGTTTCATTTATTTTATTTTGCACTAAACAGTTAAATTAAGAAGATGAGATATTTTTTATTTACTTCCATTTTTATTTTAATTCAATTATCTGTATTTGCACAAAAAGGGATAATACGAGGTACAATTTACGAAGAAAGAACAGGGGAATCTTTGGTAGGAGTTACTATTGCTGTGAAAGGCACTACAAGGGGCACAATGACAGACCTTGACGGTAAATTTTCCCTTGAAATTGAAGAGGGCTCTTACGATTTGCAAATATCCTATATATCTTATCAAACACTTATTATTGAAAGTATTCAGGTATCTGATGGTGAAGTTACACTTATCGACGAAATATTCCTGAAAGAAACTTCCCTTGACCTGCAAGAAGTAGTGGTATCTGCACAAGCAATCAGAACTACTGAAGTAGCACTTATGACCATCAAAAAAAATTCAGCTACCATCATGGATGGAATATCTTCTGCCAGGATAAGGCTTGTGGGGGATGCTACTGCTGTAGAAGCAGCCAAAAGAGTTACCGGGGTTTCGATTGAAGGTGGAAAATATGTGTATGTCAGGGGCCTTGGTGACAGGTATTCGAAGACTACTTTAAACCAGGTTGATGTTCCCGGTCTTGACCCCGACAGGAATACAATCCAGATGGATATTTTTCCTACAAATCTTATTGATAATATTACTGTTCTGAAAAACTTTACCGCTGATTTACCAGCTGATTTTACCGGGGGTTTATTAAACATTGAAACCAAAGACTTCCCGGAAGAAAAAATAATGAATATCAGTTTAGGTACCGCCTACAATCCTGATGTTCATTTTAATAACGAATTCTTATCATATTCGGGAGGTAGTACAGATTTTCTGGGTTTTGATGATGGTACCAGGGCATTGCCTTCCCGTGCAAACAGTTATAACATTCCTACTCCAGTTAGCGGAGCTTCAGAACAGGAAGTCTATGAGTTTGTCAGGAGTTTCAATCCTAATCTTGGGGCAAACCAGGAGACCAGTTTAATGGATTACAGTTTGTCTTTTAGCATGGGAAATCAGATTGGTTTGGGAAACAACAGTAATGGCAATAACTCTCAGCAAAAGCTTGGCTATATATTCGCTCTTTCATATAAAAGTGATTATAATTTTTACAATGATGTTACCTATAGTGAATACCAGAGATTTATTGATCCGGATGTATATGATTTAAGGTATGCAACTATTCAAAGAGGACAAATTGGAGAGAAAAACGTTTTAATCGGAGCAATTGGCGGAATAGCATATAAAACAAATTTTTCTAAATTTCGCTTTACCGTTACACATTTACAAAACGGGGAGAGTCGTGCCGGTAAATTTCTGAATGATAATGATGGCGCAGCTGTGGGGCAATCGGGTTATATTTCAGGATCAGATAATCTGGAGTATAATCAGCGTTCACTGTCAAATCTGTTTATTAATGGTACACATTTACTGGATAATGCCGGCTGGAACATTGACTGGCGCATAGCACCAACCTATTCTACATCAATTGACCCTGATATCCGAAAAACTGCTTTTACTTACAGGCCTTTGGATACATTGTTTCTGGCAGGTGCAGGGGGTAACCCTTCAAGAATATGGAGATCGTTGGGTGAATTAAATGCAGTAGGAAAGATAGACTTCACCAAAAAATATAACTTCAATAAAAGTGAAGCGAAACTTAAGTTTGGTTTTAATTATACCTTTAAGAACAGAGACTATGAAATTTTATTCTATGATATTCAGTTCTTTGGTGGACAGTCATGGGACAGTTCTGATCCATCACAGATTTTAAACCCGGAAAATATATATCCTAACCGGCCAAACGCCATTTATTACCAGTCGGGTAACAATAATCCCAACCCAAACGAATATAATTCAAATGTGAGTAATATAGCTTTTTATCTCTCTAATGAACTTCACCTAACGAAGAAACTTAAAAGCATTATAGGTATTAGGGTTGAAAATTATACAGCAAGACATACCGGACGAGATCAGGCCTGGGCAAGTGGCGATCCCAACGGAAGAAATCTGGATAACGATAAAGTACTCGAATCTCTTGATTTATTTCCTTCTGTGAATCTCATTTATGCTCTTACAGGAGATCAAAATCTCAGGGCATCTTATTCCAGAACTATTGCCCGACCTACTTTTAAAGAACTTTCCTTTGCACAGATCATAGACCCTATTACTAACAGGATTTTCAACGGAAGCTTATTGCCTTCGGGTTCCTGGACCGGAGATATTACTGAAACAAGAATTGATAATCTTGATTTGCGATGGGAATTATTCCTTGAAAGGGGACAACTTATTTCCGTAAGTGCATTTTACAAGCTTTTTGATGCACCTCTTGAACTGGTGAGAATTCCTGAACAACAAACCAGTACCGAATACCAGGTGCGTAATGTGGGCGATGCAGAATTGCTTGGCTTTGAGTTCGAATTCAGAAAAAACCTTGATTTTGTTTCTCCTTCTCTGGAAAGATTCAATCTCAGTGGTAATTTTACATGGGTTTGGTCGAGTGTAGAGATGTCTGATTCAGAGCAGAGAGCTAGAAATACCTATGCAAAAACAGGACAAACATTAACCGGCAGACGCGAGATGGTTGGTCAATCACCCTATGTTATTAATGCCGGAGTAACTTATGATGACAGCAATAAAGGTATTGATGCCGGTTTGTTTTATAATGTAAAAGGCCCCACATTATCTTTGGTAGGGTCAGGATTATATCCGGATGTGTATGATGACCCGTTTCATGGATTGAATGCCAGTTTTCAAAAGCGACTCGGAAGAAATCAAAATACAACTATTAGTTTAAAAGTATCTAATATCCTTGGTGATACAGTTGAAAGCTATTTTTCTTCTTTCAGAGCTGAACAACAGCCCTTCAGTATTGAGAATCCCGGTACAACTTTCAGTATAGGAGTAAATTACAAAATTTGATTGGATTCAGTAAAATCAGGAATGATGACTGAAATATTTGTTAAGGAAATGCATACTTTACATAATATTTTACGTATAATTTTGCAGGCGGCTTGTGTAAATGAAAAATGTGGCAATATTTTTGGAAATAAATTAATAAACATATAAATAATAAATAGGTCAACTCAACTGATTTTTAATTGTGCTGTATGAATGATTTAATAATCATTGCTGGTTTGACCCAAAAAACAACTCAGATGCAAAAAATATTTATTACAATTACATTAGTTATTATTGGAGGTTTGCTATATGGGCAGCAAATAACCAAAGGTGAAGATGGCCTGTTTTATGGTCCTGATAATAATCCTTACACCGGTGAGTATAAGGAATTTTTCGAGAATGGTCAGTTAAGAACTTTCATGCAGGTTAAAGATGGTCTTCCTGATGGTAATGTTATGATTTTTTTCCAAAATGGACAGCAAAATGAACTAAGATCCTATAAAGAAGGAGAGATGCACGGACGCTGGGTTACCTGGAATGAGCAGGGACAAAAAATTGCTGAAGCCGAATACGATAATGGTTTAAAGCATGGGAAATGGTATATATGGAGTGAGGATGGCGTACTATTGTACGATATGACATACAACCAGGGAAACAGAAGCGGAACCTGGAAAATGTTTGATCATTCAGGAGCACTTATTAGCGAAAAGGAGTTTGATTAAGCAGCTTATGAAAAAACCTCAGTCAGGGGAAGACTGAGGCTAAGAAAAGTATTGGGATTGTGGAGGGGCTGTTGTATTTTTAAAAAGCATTTTGTTATTTTGAAACCTGATCAAGTTTTACCTCAATAATTTCCGGTTCTTCAAAAGTTTCAAGATTAACATTTACCATAGCATTTTCATAAGAAATAAATGAAGCGGTAAGTGTATATTGGCCTGCAGTAAGTCCGCTTATCTCAAAATTTCCGTCAAAGTCAGAATAAGCATGGCTTTTAATTTCTTCAACAAAAACTTTTACACCTGCCAATGCTTCACCGGTAGAAGTATCAAGAACTTTTCCACTAACACTGAATGTAAGTTCAGCTTCTTTGGTTGTCTCTTTTGAACTGTTGCTGAAACCAGCCAGTGATATCAATAATGCTGCTGCAAAAAGAGATATTGTTTTTTTCATGATTATATGATTTTGAATTGATTTCCAATATTTTATTTTCACATTACAAATGTAATTCTCCATTGTTAGCTAAATATTAAGATGATATGATAAAAACGTTAAGTTTATGTTAAGAAATTAATCTGAAAAAAAAACCTCCTTGTTCATTACAGGGAGGTTTTTTTATCAATGCTTACAATAGTTAGGTTTAATAATTCTTCTCAGGAAACTGATCTTTCCACCATTCAGGCTGGTCTTTCAGATGTTTATCCCACCAGGCCATGATCACATTATGCCATTGCTTTCGCTTGCCAGGGGCAAGTATATGATGATCCTGATCTTTTACCATGACCAGCTCAACCGGACGATCAAGAATCTTTAATGCAGTATATAGCTGAATACTTTCACCAGGTGGTACATTTGTGTCTCTGTCGCCGGTAAGAAGCAGCAAAGGAGTAACTATTTTATCAGCATGGAACAAAGGGCTTTGTCCTACATAAAGATCATGGTTGTTCCATGGATAACTTTCAGCGGATGCTTCGGAGCTATAGGAATAACCCCAGTAACCTTCGCCCCAGTAACTTGAAATGGAGCTAATGCCTGCATGCGAAATGGCAGCCGCAAATATATCGGTACGGGTCATCAGGAGCATGGTCATAAAACCGCCGTATGATGCACCTGCGCATCCTACTTTGTCGGGGTTGGTATATGAATGCGATTCCAGGAATTTTTGAGTCCCTTCAATGATCTCATCAGCAACGGTAGTTCCCCAGTTATTTACATGTGCAGCCGAAAACTCCTGTCCGAAACCGGTAGCTCCGCTGGGTTGTAATACATAAACAATATAGCCACTACCGGCCCATAAGTTGAATGGATATCTTCCGCCAAAAGTACGGCCCACAGGGGTTGTGCCGGCATAGTAATACACAATGACCGGGTATTTGCTTTCAGCATCAAAATCCGGAGGATAATAAACTCTTCCTTTTACTTCTACACCCGTTGAGGCAGTAAAATCCCAATTTTTTACATCTCCGAATTCAACATGTTTATATATTTCGGTTTCAGTATCTTCCAGCACAGTTTTTCGCATATTTCGCAGATTCAGTGCATAATGCCGCGATGGTGCATTGGTTTGGGAAGCACTGATGATGGCCATCCGCGCGTTATCTGCAAAACTTGCAGATGAGATATAATCCAGATCAAGATCAACCAGGCTTATGTGGTCTCGACGCACATCATATTGATATAACTTGCGGAAATCTTCATCAACAGTTACCATATAAATCATATTATCGGGTTCATGCCAGTAAACTGAAGCTATAGACGGGTCAAAATCCCTTGTAAAAGCATTGACAGTTCCATCCTGCAGATTATAAATAAATGCCTGGGTATCTGAGTTATTTGGAATGGTACCTTCGGGCACATTCAGGCCGGCATCATCAAATGATGACGGGCCACCTGTTGCCAGCAGATAATCTCCATCTGGTGAAAATCTTACCCTTACTCCCCGGCTTTCATCCATCCAGAGTGTATCAAGATTTAGATTATCAAGATTTAGGATAAACATATTCTGTTTTGAAAATGGCCGCTCGGTGTAATCAGGGTGGCTAAAAAGGATTCTTTTACTGTCGGGGCTAATGTCCTGCAAAGATGTTGTGAGATTACCAAAAGTAAGTCTTCTGTGTAATCCCGAATCAAGGTCGAATTGATACAGGAAACTTCTGTGCCTGAAATGTCCTTGCCTGTCCTGCATGCCTATAACACGTCGAATATCAGTATCGGTGCTGCTGCCTTCTTCACGCAAAGTGTAAATGATAAAGCTTTCATCGGGAGCCCAGGTGTAACCGCTGAAGTTTTCCATTTCGTCCATAACTTCAGTAATTTCTCCACTTTCTATATCATGCAGGTATAATGTAGCTTTTCCGCCGCGTGTATTTACGTAAGATATTCGGCTGCTATTGGGTAACCAGTTCATTCTTGAAACCTGCGCATGACGGAAACTATGTACCAGTTTGCGGTCTTCTGTGCGTCTGATCTCTGTCCATCTCTCACTCTGATCAGATGGTAAAGCCCTGCTCAAACTTACAGAGTAATATTTGCCATCATGGGAAGGTTCTATTTCTGATATTTTTATACCATCAAGAATGTGATCAATGTTTTTCCGGTTAACCGGTGAAAGGGAAATATCCAGGTCAGAAAGTGTCCAGGGGTCTTTGATTTCCATATTGGCCATTACTTTCCAGTCAAGTCGGGCATCGGCAGGCTTAACGGTTTTGATTACCAGAAGGTGTTTGCCTCTTTCCAGTTTAAGGTCCTTACTGACACGGCCCACCGTCCCCTCATCAGTTTCAGTGGAGTTTTTGGTGCCGATCAATTCCCCATTGAGCCATGCCCTTAGCATATGGGGACTTTTAATTTCAAGGGTTGTGTTGATCCATTGATCTGCCCAAATATAAGTTGCCAGATAGGCAATTTCAGGATTGTCTGATTCTCCGGCATCAAGGAATATATAGCCGTTACTATCGGTAAAATCGCTTTCCCACTGTAATGTATTGCTATTTGTTTGTAACAGAACTTTACCAATCTCCGGGAAGTGATCTTGCAGATTGAAATACTCAAACTCCAGCAGATCCTTGATTTCAAAAGTTTTGCCCTGGGTATTTTCAGTATCATGAAACACCGGAAATGAAACTTCATGCGATTGTGTTTTCAGCCACTGTGAAAACATCAGTTTCTCACTTTTATCATTTGCCTGAGAGATAGCGGCAATGCAGAAAAACAAGGTAAAAACGGATACTAATTTCTTCATGTTTTTTTAGCTTATTGTTATGTGATTTTTTTTGCCGGTAAATTTAGGCTTTTTGATATAATTGGGAAGGTTAAAATATACGATTTAGAAAATATTAGTAATTTTGCCACCAGTTTTAACTGCTTATTTTTCAACAAAATAAAAATATTTACACACATATGGAAAGAGATCAAAAGATTTTTGACCTGATTGAACAGGAAAAACAACGTCAGATGCATGGTGTTGAACTCATTGCATCGGAAAACTTCGTAAGCGAACAGGTAATGGAAGCCATGGGAAGTGTTTTAACCAACAAGTATGCTGAAGGCTACCCGGGCAAACGTTATTATGGTGGTTGTGAAATTGTTGACCAGACTGAGCAACTTGCCATTGACCGCGCAAAGGAACTTTTCGGGGCTGAGTGGGCCAATGTACAGCCTCATAGCGGTGCCCAGGCCAATGCTGCAGTGTTTCTGGCATGTCTCAACCCCGGCGATACTTTTATGGGTCTTGATCTGAGCCATGGTGGTCACCTTTCACATGGAGCTCCTGTTAACCTCTCAGGTATTCTTTATCGGCCCGTTGCCTATAAAGTCAGGGAAGAAGACGGGCAGATTGATTACGACGAAATGGAAAAGACAGCCCTTGCGGAAAAACCCAAAATGATTGTTGCCGGAGCATCAGCTTATCCACGTGACTGGGATTATGCCCGTATGAGAGAGATCGCCGACAAAGTGGGTGCAGTGCTTATGGCTGATATTGCTCACCCTGCAGGTTTGATAGCGGCAAAATTGCTTAATGATCCTCTTCCTCACTGTCATATCATTACTACAACAACACATAAAACCCTAAGGGGGCCACGTGGTGGTTTAATCCTGATTGGTAAGGATATTGAAAATCCATGGGGTTTGAAAACTCCGAAAGGGCAAATTAAAATGCTTTCCCAGGTACTGGATTCAGCAGTATTTCCCGGTACCCAGGGCGGACCGCTGGAACATATTATTGCAGCAAAAGCTGTTGCATTTGGTGAAGCACTCAAGTCTTCTTTTAAAGATTATGGCAAGCAGGTAATGAAAAATGCGCAGGCTATGGCAAAAGCCTTTATCGATAAAGGTTATCATGTTACCAGTAACGGCACCGATAACCACCTTATGCTGATTGACCTGCGATCAAAATTCCCCGAAATATCAGGTAAAAAAGTTGAAAATACATTGGTACTGGCCGATATTACGATCAATAAAAATATGGTGCCTTTCGACAGCCGTTCACCTTTCCAGACATCCGGAATCCGAATAGGTACACCTGCTGTTACCACAAGAGGGCTGAAAGAAGAGCATGTGATACAAATTGTGGATTTTATTGATAAGGTAATTTCCAATATTGATGATGAGGCCGTAATTGCCAGTGTAAGATCAAAAGTCAATAAGCTTATGGGGCAGTTTCCACTATTTGCCTGGTAAATAATCTAAATGAATATAAATATTTGTTCTGCCGGCAGGATGTATTTTCCTGCCGGTTTTTTATTTCCTTACGGAAGACTGGGATTTCATTTTTTTTATCGGGTTTGTGCTTCTGAAAGTTTCATATAAAAATGATATCAATTCTTTTGTTATTTTTTAAAAAATAACCATATTTACACATATCAAAACTCCTGAATATATGAAAACTTTATATCTTGTGCGCCATGCTAAATCAGCTTGGAATGATCTGACAATTGAAGATTATGAACGACCTTTGCTTCCAAAAGGAATTAAAAGAGCCCGGAAGGTCGCAAAACATCTTTTAAATGAAGGCGCAAAACCCCACGTGATTGTTTCAAGCCATGCTGTTCGTGCTGTGGAGACGGCAAAAATATTTGCTGATATTCTGGGTTATGAGGCTGAGAAAATTCTTATAGATGAGAATCTGTATTTCTCAGGAGAACAGGCCATGGAAAACATACTTTACGGATCAGATAATAAAATTGAAGATATAATGCTGGTAGGTCATAATCCGGATATGACCAGGTTTGCTAATGAGTTTCTTGCTGATGAACAGAAAATTGACTATTTGCCAACTTCAGGTGTTGTATGTGTTAAGTTTCAAACAGAGCAATGGCAGAAGATTATGCTTGCAAAAAGAGAAATTGCTTTTGTTATAATTCCTAAAACGCTTTGATGCTTAGCACCACTTCTCCGGTGTTTTCAGAAATATTATAAAAATTAATCTTAACTTAACATCCGGCATATCATTAATTTGCATTATTGCATTCAACCCAGAAGGTACCGGAATGTGCTTTTAATTCATATGTTGATCAGATTATTTACTGCTCTGATATTTTTTTAATTGGCTGAAATGAAGAAAAAACAAATTATAAACCGCGAAATAAGCTGGTTATCTTTTAATGAGAGGGTATTACAGGAGGCTGCTGATGAAAGGGTACCCTTGATTGATCGTATGCGGTTTCTGGGAATTTTTTCAAACAACCTGGATGAGTTTTTTCGTGTAAGAGTAGCAACCTGGCGCAGACTGCTGGACATTCCTGACCCGGAGAACACACTTAAAGAATCACCTTCAGAGCTTTTAAGCAAGATCAATAAAATCGATTATATATACCAGAAAAGGTTTTTGGAGATATATGAACATATTCTGAAAGAACTTGAAAAGGAGAATATTTTTCTGCTAAACGAAAATCAACTCACTGATGATCAGGGTGTCTTTGTGAGAGAATATTTCCGTGAAAATGTGAGGTCAAACCTTTTTCCTATAATGATGAAAAACATTAAAAGGTCAACATCTCTTAAAGACAAATCCATTTATCTGGCTGTAAGATTAAGGAAAAAAGACAGAAGTCTGAAAGATGATCATGCCCTCATAAAAGTGCCAACATCTGTTTTATCACGCTTTCTGATTTTACCAAAAAAAGAAGACAGGAATTTTATCATTTTACTTGATGATGTTATTCGTTATAACCTTGCCGATATTTTCTCGGTTTTTGATTATGATGAGTTTGACGCCTATACCATTAAGATTACGCGCGATGCGGAATTAGAAATAGACAATGATGTTTCTAAAAGTTTGATGGAACGCATGAGTGAAAGCATCAAACAAAGGAAAAAAGGCCGGCCCGTGAGATTTGTTTACGATGCAGACATCCCGGAACCCATGAAAAAAATGGTGATGGATAAGCTAAAAATCTCCGGAAAAGATAACATAATGAAGGGTGGGCGTTATCATAACTTCAAAGATTTTATGGCTTTCCCGAATGTGGGTGGGCCTCACCTCGAATATCCTCCTGTTTCTCCGCTGCCACACCGGCATCTTTCAGGAAATAAGAGCATACTGGCAACCATTGCAGAGAGAGACATAATGCTTCACTTTCCCTACCAGTCATTCCAATATATTATAGATCTTTTACGTGAAGCATCAATTGACCCAAAGGTAAAATCCATTAAAATGACGCTTTACCGGGTAGCACGCACATCAAAAGTAGTTAATGCACTTATTAATGCAGCACGGAATGGAAAAGAAGTAACTGTATACCTGGAACTACAGGCACGTTTTGATGAGCAGGCAAATATTTACTGGTCGGAAAAATTACAGGAAGAGGGGGTTTCCATTATACATGGAACTGCTGGTTTAAAAGTTCATTCAAAGCTGATTCTGATAAAACGCAAAGAGGAAGGCGAAAGCAAACTTTATGCTAACATAGGTACCGGAAATTTTAATGAAGTTACAAGTACAATTTATGGAGATGTTCATTTACTTACCGCCAACCCTGTTATTACTGAAGAGGTTGAGCAGGTTTTTACTTTGTTTGAACGATCTTATCTCACTCCGGTAGCTTTCAGACATCTTATAGTCAGTCCTTTTAAAACCCGCAGGTTTATAATGCAGATGCTGAATCAGGAAATTATCAATGCACGTGCCGGTAAAAAGGCTGAGGTAATAATGAAACTGAATTCACTGGTGGATGCAGCGATCGTAAAAAAGATCTATGCTGCTTCAGAAGCAGGGGTAAAATTCCGCCTGATCATAAGGGGTATTTGTGTTTTGGTACCCGGGATCAAGGGGCTAAGTGAAAATATTGATGCCATAAGTATTGTTGACAGATACCTGGAGCATGCAAGGATATTTGTTTTTCACAACAATGGTGATCCTTTGTACTTTATCTCTTCTGCTGATCTGATGGCCCGTAACCTTGATCACCGCATAGAGGTTGGCGTACCGGTGTATGATGAGGGCCTTAAAACAGAACTTCAAACTATACTCGATATTCAGTGGAAAGACAATGTAAAAGCCCGTCAGCTGGGTAAAAATAATCTGAACAGGTATCGAACCAATGATGAATTACCATTCCGTTCGCAGTTTGAAACCTATAATTATTTTAAAAATCAGTTTTACAAACATTGATCTTTTTATGTTACTCGCTGCTATTGATATTGGCTCTAATGCTATAAGGTTATTTTTTTCTAATGTTTTTGAGAAGGATGGGCAGGTAATTGTTGAGAAGGCTTCATTAATGAGAGTTCCGGTACGATTGGGAGAAGATGTGTTTGTGCATGAAAGAATTTCGGAAGATAAGATTACCAAACTTGAAAAAACAATGGAATCATTCAGGCTCCTTATTGAGGTCATTCAGCCTGCTACTTATCGTGCATTTGCAACATCAGCCATGCGCGAAGCAAAAAACAGTAACGAAGTCATTGCCCGTGTTGCAGATTCTGCTGGTATTCAAATTGAACTAATTGACGGAGTAAAGGAGGCACAAATTGTTGGCGCAGTTCAAAATCTGGACCAGGTAAAAAACTACAAATACTCACTTTTTGTTGATGTGGGGGGCGGTAGTACCGAGCTTTCACTAATGTCAAAGAGAGGGGTGGTTGCATCATCTTCCTTTAAAATTGGTACGGTAAGAATGCTCAATGAAAAAGTTAAGAAAAGTGAGTGGGGAGAACTAAAGAAATGGCTTCTGCATTATAAAAAAGATTTTAAAGATATATTGATCGTGGGAGCCGGGGGCAATATCAATAAAATTGCCAAACTTTACGGCAGGGTTCCCGAAAAAACTTTGCCTTTCAACAACCTGGAATATGCTATTAGTCATTTAAGCAAATTCAGTTTAAAAGAGAGGATAGAAATCATGGGTTTGCGGCCCGACCGTGCTGATGTTATTATTCCTGCCGCAGAGATCTTTTATTTCATTATGAAAACGATGAAAGCCAAAATGCTGCTGGTTCCCAAAATCGGGCTTAGTGATGGTATTGTGAGTATGATCTACAGAGAAATCAAAAATAATAGAACCAAATGAGTCGTTTGTTGGTTATTTAATTAAGAGGTTGCGGATTATTTATTATCCTTGCCCCTTTTGCAGTATCTTTGTATAAGGAAGAGTTAAACGGAAGAAAAAAACTTTTCATGTTAAATTGAATAAAACCCGATTAAAAAAACTGTAAATATCTTTAAAAGTGTCAGATATTGGTAGACTTGAAATACAAAGCATGGATGAAGAGCAGGAGCGACGAGAGATCCTGATACAATACCGTAAGCTCCTATCGGTCTGCCGCCCCCGTACCAATACCGAAAGCAGGAAAACAATCAGGCAGGCATTTAACTTTGCATTGCAGGCACATAAGGATCATCGCAGAAAAAGTGGCGAACCTTACATTTATCATCCTATTGCTGTCGGGCAGATTGTTGTTGAAGAAATCGGACTTGGTGCTACCAGTGTGGTATGCGCCCTGTTGCACGATGTGGTTGAAGATACTGACTATACACTAGGAGATATTACTGAGTATTTTGGCGAAGAAGTTTCCAGGATAATTGACGGGCTTACCAAGATCTCAGATATTTTTGACCAGACCACATCGGTGCAGGCTGAGAATTTCAGGAAAATGTTACTAACCTTATCTGATGATGTCAGGGTTATCCTTATAAAGCTTGCCGATCGCCTGCATAACATGCGTACGCTTGAATCTCTGCCTCCAAAAAAGCAGTTGAAAATAGCCAATGAAACCCTTTATCTGTTCGCTCCGCTGGCACATCGCCTGGGGTTTCATGCCATAAAAAGTGAACTGGAAGATCTGGCACTTAAATATACAGATGCGGATATTTTTGCATCCATTTCTCAAAAACTGGTAGAATCAGAAGAGGAACGAAACCGGTTTATAGCCAATTTTACTTATCCCATTAAAAAAGCACTTAACGAACAGGGGATAAATTACAAGATTCTTGGCCGCACCAAATCCATTAGTTCTATATGGGGTAAAATGAAAAAACAGGAAGTGCCTTTCGATGAAGTGTTTGATATTTTTGCCATTCGAATTATTATCGATACCCCGGAACAAAGAGAAAAGGCCGACTGCTGGAGAGCATACTCCATTGTTACTGATATTTACAGACCAAACCCTGACAGGTTGCGCGACTGGATTTCAACTCCCAAAGCAAATGGATATGAATCGCTCCATACAACCGTTATGAGTAAACAGGGGAAGTGGGTAGAAGTGCAAATACGGTCTAAAAGGATGGACGAAGTGGCAGAGAAGGGTTATGCTGCACACTGGAGATACAAAGAGTCAAAAACCGGGGAAAGTGGTATCGACAAATGGCTGAACAGGATACGTGAAATTCTTAAGACATCGGAAAGAGATGCACTCGATTTTATTGAGGATTTTAAACTTAACCTGTTTTCCGACGAAATCTTTGTATTTACTCCCAAAGGAGAACTCAGAACATTACCCATCGGGTCCACTGCACTTGATTTTGCTTATTCCATTCATACCAAAGTTGGAGATCAGTGTCTGGGAGCAAAAGTAAATCATAAGCTTGTTCCTTTGAGCCACCCGCTGAAAAGTGGCGATCAGATTGAGATCATAACAAGTGTTAAGCAAAAACCCAAGCCTGATTGGCTCAATTATGTTACCACGGCAAGAGCCAAAGGAAAGATAAAAGTTGCCCTTAAGGAAGAACGCAAGAAAATTGCCGAAGATGGTAAGGAAAAACTCGACAGGAAATTAAAACAATTGAAAATTGATAACAATGCTGAGAATATTCAAAAGCTTGTAAACTTCTTTAAGCTGCAGGCCCCCATTGACCTGTACTATGAGTTTGCCATTGATAAACTGGATATTAAAGACCTGAAGAACTATTTATCTGAACAGGAACGGGGCGGTATTCTCAGTTACCTGAAGAATCCTTTCTCTAAAGGAGCCAAAAGTGCTACCCTGGAAAAAGAAGGGATTGATCCTATCAGGCAAAAATTAAAGGAAAAACCTGACACACTGCTTATCGGTGATGGTATGGAAGCACTTGATTACACGCTTTCTCCATGCTGTAATCCAATTCCGGGAGATGATGTATTTGGTTTTGTAACCATTAATGAAGGGATTAAAATACACCGCAATAACTGTCCCAATGCGGTGCAACTCATGTCAAAATTTGCTTACCGTATTGTAAAGGCTAAATGGTATACCGGAAAATCCATTGCGTTCCTATCCGGTATCAAAATCAGGGGAATTGATGATATGGGAATACTCAACGATATTACAAGCCTTATCTCCAGCGAATATAACCTGAATATTCGTTCCATAAACATTGACAGCAATGCCGGTACTTTTGAAGGCACTGTGATGTTGTATGTTAATGATACACAGCATCTTAATAACCTTATCGGTAAGATAAAAAAGATCAAAGGTGTCAGGCAGGTTTCCCGAATCGGAAAATAACTGCTCTTCTCTTATTAAGTAGCTGATAATCAGTATTATTATTTAATTATTTATAACCATTTCAAATAACGAAAACTTTTTATATCTTTATGGCGTTAAAGTTATGTCACTGTAAAAAATGCCGCTTTTAACGCATTTTGACATCTGCATATAAGAAAACATCTGACCATGTACATGAAAAACCGTAAAGAAGATACTGATGTTATGGAAACCGTTAAAAGTATTTTTTCTGTTTACCTTGAAAACAACGGTCACAGAAAAACTCCGGAACGGTTTACTATTCTCAGGGAAATATATTTAACAGAAGGGCATTTTGATGTAGAGTCATTATACATTAAAATGAAGAACAATAAATACAGGGTAAGCAGAGCTACACTTTATAATACCATTGAGTTGCTTTTACATTGTAACCTGGTTATCAAGCACCAATTTGGGAAAAATGTAGCCCAGTTTGAGAAGTCTTTTAAATACAAACAGCATGATCATCTTGTATGTACCGAATGTGGTAGGGTACTTGAATTTTGCGACCCCCGGCTTCAGGAAATACAAAATTCTATTGAAAACCTTATGGGTTTCAATGTTAGCCACAGATCGTTTACTTTTTACGGTTTGTGTAAAAGTTGTGAACAATTGAAGAACAACTAAAATATACTTTATCTGCGAAATCCTTGGGACTGATTAGGTCTGTTACATAAAAATCAATTACTTTTGAATTAAATTACAAAGCCGGATATTTGCGGCTTTTTTTATGTTCAGTCCCCTAACTTATTTAAATTACAGAAATGAGAGAAAACAAAGCTGATGTGCTCCTTGGCCTTCAATGGGGTGATGAGGGAAAAGGAAAAATTGTAGATGTTCTAACACCTGATTATAATATTATTGCCCGCTTTCAGGGTGGGCCAAATGCCGGGCATACCCTGGAGTTTGATAATAAAAAATACATTTTGCACACCATCCCCTCGGGTATTTTTCATGAAGATTCTGTGAATCTGATTGGCAATGGAGTGGTAATTGATCCAATGATATTCAACAAGGAACTGCGCAGCATAAATCTGCCTTTTGATGTCATGAAGAAGAGGTTGCTGATCTCCCGAAAAGCACATCTGATCATACCTTCTCATAAATTGCTTGATGCAGCTCTTGAGCATGCCAAGGGCGAATCAAAAATCGGAAGTACTCTTAAAGGAATTGGACCGGCCTATACTGATAAAATAGCACGTGACGGGCTGCGAATAGGTAATTTGCTGCAAAGCGATTTTCGTGAGCAGTATGAAATACTCAAGGAAAGCCATTTGCATAAAGCAAGGTCTTTGGGGTTTGATATCAGCACAGTGGAACTTGATTGTCTTAATTTTGATGAATATGAAAAGAAGTGGTTTGAAGGAGCTGCCAGGTTGAAAGAATTCCCTGTGGTAGATTCGGAGATCTTTGTTAATAAATCGCTGAATGACGGTTTGCGTCTATTGGCAGAAGGCGCCCAGGGTTCATTGCTTGATATTGATTTTGGTTCATATCCTTTCGTTACCTCATCTAATACCATTGCTGCCGGAGCTTGTACAGGACTGGGTCTGGCTCCTTCATCAATAGGAGTGGTTTATGGGATCTTTAAAGCATATTGCACACGTGTGGGAAGCGGACCATTTCCCACAGAGCTTTTTGATGAAAAAGGACAACTGCTCCGCGAAGAAGGCAATGAGTTTGGTTCAACAACAGGACGACCCCGCCGTTGCGGATGGCTTGATCTGCCTGCTTTACGTTATAGTGTTATGATCAATGGTGTTACAACCTTGATCATGACCAAAGCTGATGTGCTAAATGGGTTTGATGAGTTTAACGCTTGTATTGCCTACGGTTATAAGGGTGGTGAAATCGATTATATCCCCTTTGAGTTTGACTCTGAAGAAATAAAACCTGTGTATAAAAAATTTAAGGGATGGAAAACAGATCTTGGCAGGTTCAGTGATTATAATGATCTGCCGGCAGAGCTTCTGGATTATATTGCTTACATTGAAGATTACACCGGTGTAGAAGTATCAATAGTTTCAACAGGTCCCGACCGTTCTCAAACACTTATCAAATAAGAATGTAAAGATCAGTATATCTGATTTGTAATAAAACGGTCTGGTTATCCCAAATATCAGGATGCAACTAAAACTCAAAAGATTGCATCCTTTTTTTATTTAAACTGATTATAAATTGCAGAAAATCAGTCTCTTCCTTTGTATTTATTAGTGCTTTTTCTTACAAATAGCTTAATTTTGAAACCGATTGAAAGCAGAATGAGCAGTTAAGAGCTACATTCTGCAAGTTTTAAAAACGAATTATTACAGATATAGAATTATGGAAAAAAGCATTAAAGGAACCCAAACCGAGCAGAACTTACTGAAAGCGTTTGCCGGTGAATCGCAGGCCACAAGGCGTTATGAAATGTATGCAAAAATTGCCAGGGAGGAAGGATATGAACAAATCGCAGGATATTTTAAAGAAACCGCCGATCAGGAAAGGATGCATGCCAAAAGGTTTTACGAATATCTGGAAGGCGGCATGGTTGAAATTACTGCATCTTATCCTGCCGGAAAACTGGGAACAACAGCTGAAAATCTCAAAGGTGCTGCAGCAGGAGAAAAGGAAGAATGGTCAGAATTGTATCCCGAATTTGCACGCATTGCCGAAGAGGAAGGATTCAGAAGAATTGCAACAACATTCAAGCTGGTAGCAGAAGCAGAAAAAAACCATGAAGAAAGATATCTGAAGCTCCTGAAACGGGTAGAAGAGGGGTCAGTATTTCAACGTCCCAAAAAAGTTAAATGGTATTGCCGCAAGTGTGGATATATTTACGAAGGCGAAAAAGCTTTGAAGAATTGCCCCACTTGCCAGCATCCGCAGGCTTACTTTGAAGAGTGGGTTGAGAATTATTAGAATTCCAGAGTATTGATAAAAAAGAGATTGCTTTCATTTTGTTGAAGAGCAATCTCTTTTTTTTCAGAATGTTACAGTTTT
>CAYXIT010000019.1:32521-33842 GCA_964465275.1 uncultured Bacteroidales bacterium
AAAATGACAAACTCCTTTGAGCCTATTCTTATGCTATCCCCGAATCTCTTTTTTTTCAGAATGTTACAGTTTTTTTACTCCAGCATAAGAGCTACGCCTACTGCTCCCAGTCCGGCACTGATAGCCAGTACGGGAGAAACTTCCATGATGTACTCAGGCTTCATTCCTGTAATAGATTCAATTTCACTGGCATACCATTGAGCAGTTTCCGGGTCTCTGGCATGTATTATGCTATAACCCCATACCTTTTTATCACCCATATATTTTCTTACGTGATTAAGTGTCTTTTTCAAGCTGCCTTTGTAGCTGAAAGCTTTGTCCAGCAGAACTGCTTTACCGTTTTCATCGATGGAAATTATGGGTTTGGCATTTAGCAGAGAACCTATAAATCCCTTTGCAGGGCTCACTCTTCCACCTTTTACAAAGGATTCCAGCGATTTAGCTCCTACATATACTTTACTTTTCCCGATCCACTCCTGTGATTTTGCAATGATTTCATCATGAGTCATACCCATTTCAATAGCACGGGCCAGTCTTAAAGCGATCAATCCGAAGGAAGCACTGGTTTGTTTTGAATCCAAAACATCTATACGCTTATCTTTATTGTCGCGTGTAATACTTTCTGCAGCTTTTTTGCTGTTTGAATAGGTACCGCTAAGCACGCCTGATATATGAAGGGCAATGATTGATTCATAGTGAGTAGACAGATAATTCAGGGTGTTACTGATATCCTTGATTCCAGGTTGGGCTGATGTGGGATAAACATCTGAAGTTTTCAGCAAATCAAAAAACTTATCCTGGGTAATGGTAAGACGGTCTAAAAACTGGCTTTCACCAAAAAATACGTTTAAAGGAATGACATGTATCTGATGATGATCAATTACTTCCTTTGGGATGTCGCAGGTTGAATCAACCACAAGTGCAATATCATGCTTGCGCCGGTGGGCAATATCATTCTGCTTTACCATATCATCAACTTTCTGGTAGAGAACTGTGCTTACATCAGCCAAATGTGCAAATACTACCTCGGGTTCGTTGGTGTGAATGTGAATACGCATGCGCTTTTCAGGGCCCGCCATAACCAGTGAGTCGCCCATATTGCTTAAAAATTCCTTTACAGCTTCTTTTGATGATTGATTTATTGAGATCAGTGCTTCTGTGCAAAACCTGTATTCTCCCTCCTCATGTTCATCAAAAATACTGATATCCTGTTCAATGGTTGTGGTTTTAAAGCTCAGTATCTTTTTTACATTTTCCTTATCAAAGATCTGGTTAATGCCCTCCAGAAAAATCACGAATCCCTGGGCCCCGGCATCAACCA
>CAYXIT010000019.1:33852-39235 GCA_964465275.1 uncultured Bacteroidales bacterium
TCCGGTGGTTCGCGAGATGATCTTTCATTGTCTGCGTCACTGGGTGCACAACTATCACATCGATGGCTTCCGCTTTGATTTGGCCAGTATTTTAAGCTTCTCAGGAGTTTTTGCCAAAGATTCACGGGCTTTTATCAAAGACTCATGCATCAGGTGTTCAAAACTTTCATATTTGTCTTTAACGGTATAGATAAATTCTGCCCATTCGCGCAAAACGGTAATAATGGTACCTTCAACAGGATTGGCAATGGCCTGGTAGGCATAATTTACTGCTTTCATGGTGGCATCGGCAAAGGACTGCATTGTTATTTCCTCCTGGTCTTCCAACTCGTTGCTCATGCCATAAAGAAATTGTGCTATTATTATTCCGGAATTTCCCCGGGCCCCGGTAAGTGCAGCCTCTGCAATTGCTGTTGATGTATGTTTAATATTATTGCTTGGTGCAGTGTTTTCAACAATGGAACGGAATGTTGATGCAAGATTGGTTCCGGTATCGGCATCGGGAACCGGAAATACATTGATCTTGTTCAGCATTTTCTGGTTCTCGAAAACATTGAATGCTCCTGCCAGAAAGCTGTAATACAATCTTTTACCATCAAGTAAATCATCAATATCGGTAGGAACACTAACGCCGCCGATGGCAGCTGTTATCTGGACAGTACCATCCGGGAACTGAAATCCACCAAATGCTGTAATACAGCCTTTTGCCATCAAGAGTATTGTCTTTGCCGATTGTGTTTTTTTGATTTGTCATGTTGATTTCTATATCTGTCTTGATATCATGCTCTGCATGAAAAACAAGCAGGAAATATCATAATTTGTTCAGGCCCGCAAAGTTAACCCATTTTTAACAATCAGCACCAAAAAATTAAACATATATTTAATACAGAAAGTAAAGAAAAGGGCCTGTCTTGATGACCCTTTATGATGATAAGACTGTTTTACAAAGAACCGGTATTTTATGAATTTTTAGGACTGTGTGGGTAAAGGTCCTGGAATCTTTGCGGATTATACAGATGCATAATTTCATAAATTGCATCAAAAACATCTTCTGCATTGGGGTTTGAGAAATAATCCCCGTCAGTACTGTATGCAGCCCGGTGATCTTTGGCAGTAACGGTAACAGGCTTCGCATCCAGGAAAAGATAACCGTTTTGTTCTTCCAGCACTTTTTGCATCATATATGATGTTGCACCCCCGGGAACATCTTCATCGAAAAATACGATCTTATTGGTCTTTTTCAAAGATTCAACAACGGTTTTGTCAATATCAAACGGCAGAAGTGTTTGTACATCAATAAGTTCAACAGCAATGCCATATTCTTTTAACTGGTCAGCAGCATCTTCGGCAATTCGTACGCAGGATCCATAGGTAACCAGTGTTACATCATCGCCTTCACGAAGAATTTCTGGTTTACCAAGGGGTACAGTGTATTCTCCTATATTATCCGGAAGGACTTCCTTCAACCGATAACCGTTAAGGGGTTCGATGATAAGTGCCGGATCATCTGATTGCAGCATTGTATTATAAAAGCCGGCAGCTTGTGTAAGGTTTCGGGGTACAAGGACATGAACTCCCCGAATGGAGTTGATAACCATGCTCAAAGGACTACCAGAGTGCCATATTCCTTCCAGGCGATGGCCACGCGTACTTATGATCATTGGAGCTTTCTGTCCGCCAACTGTACGGTAATGCAATGTAGCAAGGTCATCACTAAGCACCTGCAAAGCATAAATCAGGTAATCAAAATACTGAATTTCTGCAATGGGTCGTAATCCTCGCATGGCCATTCCCAGTGCCTGACCGATAATGGTAGCTTCACGGATACCGGTATCGCTTACACGAAGCTCCCCATATTTTTCCTGCATGCCTTCGAGGGTTTGGTTAACACCCCCGATCTTACCTACATCTTCACCAAAAATCAATGCTTCAGGATATTTGCTAAAGATTTGATCGAAGTTGGCAACCAATACTTCACGGCCATTCACTCTCTTGCTTTTCTCTGAATACTGAGGTTTTACTTCCTGCACTTTCAGTGCTGATTTGTCAGATTGACTGTACAGATGAGAGCTGTATCTGGCAGCACTCTCTTCAAGGGTATTGTTAAGCCACTTGCTTACCTGCATCTTAAGCGATTTTTCCGATGTGCAGGTATGACAGATCAGTCTGAGTATTTTTTTTGCAGAACTCACTACATCTTTCCGTATAGGTTCTCCCACACGTTTAAGCTCCTGCATCAGTTCGTCAATTTTATCTACTTTCAGGCACTGGCATTTTGTGATATTTACCATTTCCACAAAATCGTCACGCATCTTTTTAATGGGCTTCTGGAAATTTTCCCAGGCATTCTTTTTCGCTTCTTTTACTCGGGCAACAGCTTCTTTTTCTATCTTATCCAGTTGGGTTGCCGGTGCAATGTTATTTTCAAGGATCCATTCACGCATCTTATTAAGGCAATCATATTCATTTTCCCATTGCATCCGTTTCTCATCTTTGTAGCGTTCATGTGACCCACTCGTTGAGTGGCCCTGGGGCTGGGTTACTTCAGTAATGTGAAATAAAACCGGAACATGTTCTTTCCGGCAGATCTCCACACCTTTTTTATAAGTCTCTATTAAGCCAGGATAATCCCATCCTTTTGCTTTAAAAATTTCAAAACCCTTTGCGTTATTGTCTCTCTGCAATCCTTTAAGTAGTTCGGAAATACTTCCTTTTGTGGTTTGATATTCAACAGGTACACTTATCCCGTAACCGTCATCCCAAACCGACATGGCTATAGGAACCTGGAGTACCCCGGCAGCATTTATGGTTTCGAAAAAAAGTCCTTCACTGGTAGATGAATCTCCGATGGTACCAAAGGCAACCTCATTACCATCTTTTGAGAAGTTTTTCTGTATCTTTTTCTGAGGATGATCTCTGTAAATTTTTGATGCTTGGGCCAGCCCAAGCAAGCGAGGCATTTGTCCTGCAGTGGGTGACATATCGGCGCTGGTGTTCTTTTGCCTGGTAAGATCTTTCCAGTTTCCTTTTTCGTCAAGGCTGCGGGAGGCAAAGTGGTTATTCATCATCCTTCCGCCATTGGATGGGTTGGCCTGCAGGTCGGTGTCTCCATAAAGTTGCGCAAACAACTCTTCAAGGGTAGTCATTCCGGCAGCCAGCATGAAAGTCTGGTCACGGTAGTATCCGCTGCGCCAGTCGCCATCCCGGAAAGTTTTGGCCATGGCAATCTGGGCAACTTCCTTCCCGTCGCCCATGATACCAAATTTGGCCTTTCCGGTTAATACTTCCCGTCGTCCTAAAATACTCGCCTGACGACTTTCATGCGCCAGGCGGTAATCATTCAATATTTCTTCTTTCCGGGCTTTTGTAAAAGTCTTCTTTTTAGTTGTTTTTGCTACAGCCATATTCTTAAGGGTATATAATCCTATATTATTTTTTATGTGTTTTGACTATATACAAAAATAATGAAATTGGCCGATTGTTCAATCTGTTGTGATAATGAACAAAATTTAATTATAAGAAGTTTTTACTGTGAAAAAGATTATTTCTCAGTAATACCCACGTTGTGTGTTCCTCGCACTGATAAGTATCTTCTTATATTACGATCCATTACAGCAATTTTGTCTTCCGGAATATACAGTTCAATGGTCACTTCTTGATTTCTCCATCCATCTTTCTTGTCAACGAAAAACACCGGATCGAGTAATAGCAGTGAGTCTTTTTGCACAAAAGAATACGAAATATTTTCTGAATTTCTTTGTGCTTCAATAAGTGAAGAACCCCTGGATTCTTTCACAACATCAATAAATGTTGTTTCATTTGGTGATTTTCTCAGATGTAGTTCAGGAAATCCTCTTACTTCATCCGATGTATCTGACCAAGTATAATTCCAGTTTCCTAACTTCATAGATTTTTCACCTTCCCGGGTTTCCGGTATTTCGCTTTCATTTACCTGCAGATATAAATTGGGCCATTGACTGGTTTCCAGTTGATAATTTTCAGTTGTTTCGGCGTGCGAAGTAAATTGGGTAGCACCGCTCACTGCCGATATAACAATAGTTCCTATGGCTGCAAGCCATAAAATTAGTGTTATAGCTCCAAGATACTTTGAGGTGGTTTTTATATCAAATAACAACTGGATACCTGTAAGCAACATCCAGAATACAGGAATACCAACCAGAAGAAGGATTGCGATAAGAGTTATATTTACCCATTGTACAGAAGAGAGAAAGGCTGCAAGGATATCGGGTAAAGAAAAATTAACGATACCATGTGTGAAATGGAGTCCTACAGGTATGACGTAGATAGCTGAAATAAGAGCAAGCAAAAAGGAGAATGACAGAAGGATGAGAATTATCCCGGCCGCTTTGGCAAATACCTGCACCAGTCCTGCTGCTACCTGTGCACTACGATCGCGGTTCACCTTATTTTTTTCTTTTTTTTTAAAATGCTGCTTTGTTTCCTCAGAAAACTCCTTGATGTTGTCCTTCAACTCGTTGAGTTCTTCTTTTATGGATTTTTCAATGTTGGAAATATTGACTTTCTCGCCACGCATTTCCAGCTTTTCTGCAGTTGTTTTCGCTTTTGGAACTACAATCCAGAGAATGATGTACAACAGCGGCCCGAATCCGTATACAAAAGTAAATACCACGAATGCCACACGAATCCAGACAGGATCGATGTTGAGAAATGCACCCAAACCCCCGGAAACACCGGCAATATATTTATCATCCGGATCGCGGTAAAGTCTTTTCTGGGCTTTTTCTTCATACCCGGGACCTTTGGCTTTGGGTTCTTCTTCCGGTTCGGCCATCTGTTCGGGCTCACCCAACTGGGTTATCACTTCATTGACATCATCAATGTTGATTACCTTTTTACTGTTGGTAATTTTTTCCTGAAACATCTCTGCGATGCGTCCTTCAATATCTGAAAGAATCTCTTCTGAGCCGGCTTCGGTATTGAAATGTGATTTTACGTTGGACAAATATCTGCCCAGTTTTTCATAAGCATCTTCGTCAATGTGAAATACTATACCGCTTATGTTGGCTGTAACTGTTTTTTTCATGGTTGATCGTTTTTAAAATCTGATTATAATTTTTATGGGGTTTAATTGTGTTTTTAAAAAATCGGAATAGCTGTCAGGCATTTTCGTCAGAAACCACTTTGGTGGTGTTTTCAACTGCGCTAACCAACTGATTCCAGGTTTTTTTCAGTTCGTTGAGAAACTCTTCTCCCAACGGGGTTATTTTATAATACTTACGTGGTGGACCGCCGGTTGATTCTTCCCAACGGTAATTGAGCAAACCATCGTTTTTCAGCCTGGTAAGCAACGGATATACCGTTCCTTCCACCACCAGGAGTTCCGACTCTTTTAAAGTTCTGA
>CAYXIT010000019.1:39310-40586 GCA_964465275.1 uncultured Bacteroidales bacterium
CTCCGATGTGTAGGCCTCGTGGTTTGACAGCAGTGAGAGTATGCAGAATTCCAGCACACCCTTACGCATCTGGGCTTTTGTGTTTTCAAGGTTCATAGCAATTCATTTAATACACTGCAAATATAATACAAAAAATAGTACTATGCAATACAAAGTACTGTAAATTTTGTAATTATTTTACTGTTTGAATATGGATAATTTTTTAAGTTACAGTAATACAGTTTTATAGGATAGGGTATTGGGAAATTAAAAAGAAAGGAAATTTTGTTTTTGTAACAATAGTGTCCGGTAGAACTATCGAGATTTCTCTCTTCGGTCGAAATGACAAGGCGTTCGTGGTTTATGGCGGGTGGGGGTTGGTGGCGGCTTCGCCGCCACCAACCCCCACCCGCACCCTTTGAAACCTTAACTAAATGTCATTCCGAACGAAACAAAGTGTAGTGAGGAATCTAAATTTTATTAAACAATAAATCGTTATTTTAAACGGACAACAGTGTTATAATCTTTAAATTATCCCATTGACCATTATATTATTTTTTGGTAACTTTGGTATAAAATTCATAAAATATGACCAAGAATACTTCTATATCTTTAGGAAACTATTTTGACAGTTTTATTCAAAGCAGAATATCAGCAGGGCGTTATAAAAACGCCAGTGAGGTAGTCAGAGCAGGATTAAGATTACTGGAAGAAGAAGAAAACAGGATGATTGCTTTGAAAGAAGCTATTCATGAAGGGATTGATAGTGGAATTGCCAATGATTTTGATCCAGACACACATTTAAAAAAACTGAAAGCCAAAAAGAACCTGAATGGCCAGATATAGATTTACCAATAAAGCAGTTGATGATTTAACGAAGATCTGGAATTATACTTTGATTAAATGGTCAGAAAATCAGGCTGATATTTATTATCGAATGCTTACAGAAAGTTGTAAGGAAATTGCCTTTAATCCTGATTTAGGGAAAGGATATTCCGGAATTAAAGAAAATTTGCTTGGAATTAAATCGGGCCGCCATATTATTTTTTACCACAAGATTGATGAAAATGAAGTAGAAATTATAAGAATACTCCATGAGCAAATGGATTTGAAAAAAAGAATAACAGAAAAATAGCCCTGCTCCGGGAAATTATCTCTGCGCTCTTCGCGAAACTCTTCGCGCCATTGCGTGAAGCCTAAAACAAAAAATAAACAGGGAACTATTGAAAATATTATTAAAACAATCAGGTATGAAAACAACTCCCGAACACGATGAAAGAATGGCCAGAATGACATT
>CAYXIT010000020.1:0-2624 GCA_964465275.1 uncultured Bacteroidales bacterium
GACTCATGCAGTTTACCGGTCCGCTAATGGCAAAAGGTGTGGAAGATACTTCTATGTATCAGTATAATGCTTTTATTGCCCACAACGAAGTAGGTGATGCCATTAATGCCAGGGGAATTACCACTGATCAGTTTCACAAACAAATGGCCAGGCGAAGTAAAAAGTGGCCCCTTACCATGAATAATTCATCAACCCATGACACCAAGCGCGGAGAAGATGTAAGGGCACGGTTGAACGTAATCAGCGAACTGGCTTCGGAATGGGATGAAAAGGTACATGAGTGGATGCGGATGAACCAGAAAAAGAAGGTTCGTCTCGAATCAGGCCTGCTCGAGCCTTCGCTTAGTGTTGAGTATTTTATTTATCAAACTCTGCTGGGTACATTCCCTTTTGATGGGAAGGCTGATGAAAAATATCTGCAACGTATCGACGAATATCTGGTAAAGGCTCTGCGCGAAGCAAAACGCAAAGTAAGCTGGCGCGATCCCGATGAGACTTATGAAAATACCGTTTGTGATTTCGTACATAATATTCTTGACCCAAAACACGAATTTCTGAAAGCTTTTTTGCCATTTCAGCAAAAAGTAGCATGGCGCGGTATTATCAATTCACTCACACAACTTACACTGAAGTGCACATGCCCCGGAGTACCTGATATTTACCAGGGAACAGAACTATGGGACCTCACGCTTGTTGACCCCGACAACAGGCAACCCGTTGATTATGAGATGCGGTATAAAGCTTTGCAAAGTCTTATTAAAAAGCAAAAAGCAAATCCCATTGCATTGATAAATGAATTAAAAGAATACCCGTTTGACGGACGTATTAAGCTTCTGCTTACCTATCTATTATTAAACGAAAGAAAGAGGAACCCTGAATTATTTAGCAAAGGAAAGTATTTGCCACTAGAGGTAAATGGAAGTCTTAAAAACCATATAATGGCCTTTGCAAGAGAAAATCAGGGAGACTGGGTGTTGGTTATTGTTCCTTTGATTACAGGTAATTTGTCTGAAAAAGAAGCCGGAGATTTTTTTTCAGATATTACCTGGAAAGATACACATATTTCACTTCCGGCTGATGCTCCTGCCAGATGGCTGGATATTTGCACGTTGCAGGAATTTAATTCTCAATCCAAATTGAAAATATCTGATCTGATGAAGAATAACTGGATCAGTATTATGCACAATGCCTGACAACATATTTTTCCAGAAACCCGGAAAATTTTCCCACCATTCTATTTGGCATTACACGCCAAATTGATTATATTAGGCCAAATTAAGTGTATAATATTCAAAAAGATTCTGACGAAAGGAGAGTGAGAGATTATGACAAGCAAAGAGAATGACAGAAAAAATGAATTGCCCATTGATGCCCTTATTTTTGATTTAGACGGAGTAATTACCCAAACACGAAAAACCCATAAAAAAGCCTGGAAGGAGATGTTTGACCGCTTTTTTGAAAAACATCATCCCGAACAGGATGCTATGTCGGAAAACGATTACCAGGAATACATTGATGGCAAACCGCGGTACCACGGCGTGAAAAGCTTTCTGATGTCAAGAAAGATAGAACTGCCTTATGGTTTTCCGAAAGATGATCCCGGTTTTGATACCGTTTGTGCCCTGGGCAATATTAAAAACGAACTTTTCAATGAAGTTCTTGAAAAAGAAGGAGTGGAAATTTATGATGATGCACTGGAAAAACTTAAAGACTGGAAAAAACAGGGAATAAAAACCGCCATTGTTTCTTCAAGTAAAAATTGTAAAAAAATCATTGAAGTTGCCGGTATAGATAATCTTTTCGATACGCGGGTAGATGGTATTGTTTCAGAGGAGATCGGGTTGAAAGGAAAACCTGATCCGGATATTTTTACCGAAGCCGCCCGCCGTATTAAAGCCAGACCCGAAAATTCAGTTGTTTTCGAAGATGCCACATCGGGAGTAAAAGCCGGGCAAAAAGGATATTTTGGCCTTGTGGTAGGCGTAAACCGCTTCAAAAACAGAGAAGCACTGCTTGAAAATGGTGCGGATATCACCATTGATAATTTCAATGAACTCGATTTACATAACAAAGACCTTGTTGAAGAGTATTTCTCACGTCAGGGGAAACCCATATTTCCGGACAATAATGAAATATTTAAAACCCTGAAAAAGAAAAAACCCGCAATCTTTCTGGATTATGATGGTACACTCACCCCTATTGTGCCACGACCCGAAGATGCTGTGATCTCTGATGAGATGAAACAAACCCTGAAAGAACTTGCAAAAAACTTTACCGTTGCCGTTGTTACCGGCCGCGATAAGGAAGATGTGGAAAATCTGGTAGGACTTGATGAACTCATCTATGCAGGAAGCCATGGCTATATTATTACCGGTCCCGATGGACTTTCCATGGAACATCCCGATTCAAAAAAGATCATCCCTAAGCTGGATGAAATTGAGAAAGAAGTGGAAAAGGTATTGAAAGACAAAACCGAAGGTACGCAGGTTGACCGTAAGCGCTATGCAATTGGGATCCACTATCGCAATGCAAGGCCCGAAGATGAAAAAGTCGTTTATAATCTGGTAGATGAAATACTCGAAAAGTATCCCGGGCACAAAAAAGGAGAAGGAAAAAAAAAAAAA
>CAYXIT010000020.1:2690-34026 GCA_964465275.1 uncultured Bacteroidales bacterium
GTGGAATGGATCATGGATGCCCTTGAATTATCAGACAAGGATGATATAATCCCTATGTTTATTGGTGATGATATAACCGACGAAGATGGCTTTAAAGCACTCAAAGACAAGGGAATCGGAATTCTGGTGGGTGGACATGGGCAAAAAACTGCAGCGGAGTACGCCCTGAAGAATGTATTCCAGGTACGAGAGTTTTTTAACAGGCTGATTTTGATTTACAGCTAGGTTTTGATGGAACGCTGATGGATATGATTACGATGGGCGCAGATATGATCAGAAATGATCTTCATTAAGGTTAAGGAAAGGATTTCGAAAAAAACATGAATTATGAAAAACAACTGGACCGTAAAATACAATGGATTTGACGAAAATGATCACCCCCTTCAGGAGGCTTTATGCACGCTTGGTAACGGCTTTTTTGCCACCCGGGGGGCATTGGAGATGGAACGTAATAAATTCAAAAAAAACGGAACCGGCAAAAAATGGAATTATCCCGGCACTTATCTGGCCTGTGGTTTCAACCGTATGAAATCAAAAGTACAGGACAAGGTGATAGAGAATGAAGACCTTGTAAACTGGCCCAACTGGTTGTTTCTTACATACAAGATCAATGATGGTGACTGGTTTGATATGGATAATGTGGAGATACTGGAGTTTCGAACCGAATTAAAAATGAAGGAAGGTATTCTCGAGCGGAGAATGAAGTTTCGCGATGTAAAAAAGCGGGAAACAAGCATCTTCAGTCGCCGGCTGATTAGTATGGAAGAACCACATGCTGCAGCCATTCAATGGAAGCTTACTCCTGAAAACTGGAGTGGCGAAATTACCATACGTTCTGCCATTGATGGCAACATCATTAACAACAATGTGGCACGATACAGCGATCTCAACCAGGATCATCTTGAAGTGCTTAACACCGGCCATTTTAATGACAGTAGTATTTTTATTCAAAGTAACACAAAACAATCAAATATACTGGTTGCACAGGCTGCACGCACTTTAATTTACGAAAACGGTGAAAAAAAGGAAATCAAACAAAAATCTGTCAAATATAAGGGATTAATCGGAGGAGATTTCATATTCAAATGCCTGGAAGGAAAAGAATACACCATTGAGAAAATTGTATCCTTTTATTCCTCTCGGGATATGGCTATTACTGATCCACTAACCGAAGCCCGTAAGCTGATCAGCCGTTCACCCGGATTTGCACAACTTGAGCAGGCTCATGTAACTCATTGGAATCAGCTTTGGCAGTTCAATGATATAGATTTAGAAACAAATGAACATCTTGATCAGCTTGTAACGCGTTTACATATTTTTCATTTGTATCAAACTGTTTCCTATAACAGTATTGACTATGACATAGGCATACCGGCCAGGGGTTGGCATGGTGAAGCCTATCGCGGGCATATATTCTGGGATGAGTTATATATACAACCCTTTATTAACCTTCATCACCCGCAACTCTCAAGGTCACTGTTGATGTATAGGTATCGCAGACTGCACGAAGCCCGTTATGCTGCCAAAGAAGCCGGCTTCCGTGGGGCAATGTATCCCTGGCAAAGTGGTAGTAATGGCAGGGAGGAAACTCAAAAAGTACACCTGAACCCCAAATCAGGCCGCTGGCTGCCCGACGTGTCACATCTGCAGTATCATATCAATGTAGCCATACCCTACAATGTCTGGCACTATTACCAAAGTACCGGCGATATGGACTTCATGCTATCACATGGAGCGGAAATCATACTCTCCACAGCATTGTTCTGGTCAAGCATTGCTGAATTTAACAAAGAAAATGACAGGTATGAGATCCGTAAGGTTATGGGCCCTGATGAGTACCATACACATTACCCCGATGCACCGGAAGATAAACCGGGGATTAATAATAATGCGTATACCAACGTAATGGCAGTATGGGTAATACAACATGCACTTGAATTGCTTGAATTGCTTGATGATAATTGCTGTATAAACCTTCAGAATACCATTGGTTATTCAGAAAAAGATCTTGATCGATGGAAAGATATTACAAAAAAAATGTATGTTCCTTTCCAGGACAATATAATTTTACAATTCGACGGTTATGAGAAACTGAAGGAACTCGATTGGGATCACTACCATGAGAAACATGGCCATTCCATTCGTCTGGATCGTATTCTGGAAGCTGAAGGAGATTCCTGTAATAATTATAAAGCAAGCAAGCAGGCTGATGTTTTGATGCTTTTCTATCTGTTTTCAGCTGAAGAACTTACGGCAATCTTTAAAAAACTGGGATACAAATTTAACCCTGATTCAATACCTGATAATATTGAATACTACCGGAAACGCACAGCCCATGGATCAACTCTCAGCCAGGTAATTCATGCCTGGGTTTACGCCCGTTCGCATCGTGATGAATCGTGGAGAAGATTCCGTAAAGCTCTGATGAGTGACTTTTCTGATGTTCAGGGAGGTACCACCCATGAAGGGATTCATCTGGGTGCAATGGCCGGAACCCTGGATCTGATTCAACGCTGTTACTCAGGGCTTGAGATCAGAGATGATGTTTTATGGTTTAATCCCCAATTGCCTGATGGCATTGAGGAAATGAATTTCCATCTGCGATACAGGGGCCACTGGATGGATCTGACAATTAACCATAAAAAGCTTAGGATTGATTTTGATAAGGGATGGGCAAATCCTGTTACTATTGGAGTAAAGGGTGAAAAACATCTTTTCAAAACCAACGACAAAAAAATATTTAACTTAAAATAAAAGACATGAGATTATTAATCGTATCAAACCGTTTGCCGGTATCGGTAAAAAAAGAGAGTGGAGAATTTACATATGAGAAAAGTGCCGGTGGACTTGTTTCTGGACTTAGTGATTTTTTAAAGGGTCTTGGAAAATCTGAATCGGAGATTGATGATTATATCTGGATGGGATGGCCCGGTATGACTATTGAGAAGGAAGATGAAGATTTAGTGCGGAAAACCGTTGAAAATAAGCATAATGCATCTCCTGTATTTCTTTCGCAAAAACTAATGGATAATGTATACCTCGGTTTTTGTAACAAAACCATCTGGCCTCTTTTTCATTACTTTCCAAACTTTGCAAGCTTTGAAAACGAATTCTGGGATGAATACAAAAAGCTCAATGAAATTTTTTGTGATGAAGTAATGAAAGTAGTAAAACCAGGTGATATTTTGTGGATACACGATTATCACCTGATGCTGCTTCCGGCCATGCTTAGAGAAAAAGTTAACAATCCCATCGGATTCTTTTTACATATCCCCTTTCCGTCTTTTGAAATGTACAGGCTGTTTCCCCGAGAAAGCAGAAGAGATATACTGAAAGGCTTACTGGGATCCGATCTTATCGGTTTTCATACTTATGACTATGCCCAGTATTTCCTTCGCTCGGTATTGCGCATTTTGGGAAAAGAAAATCATATGGGTACTATAAATTTCCCAGACAGGGTTGTTAAGGTAGGCACTTTCCCCATGGGTATTGAATTTGATAAATTCCATAACATGGATGTTTCTCCGTTTCCTTCAAAAAAACCTGGTCCTGACGAGCCCAAGATTATTCTCTCAGTTGACCGTCTCGATTATTCAAAAGGTATTCTAAACCGTCTGCAGGGGTACGAGCTTTTTCTCAAAAAACACCCAGAGTGGCATGGTAAAGTTTTTCTGAATATGGTTGTGGTTCCCTCACGTACCGGAGTCACGTCATATCAGAAGATCAAAAGACGCCTTGATGAGCTGGTGGGAAATATAAATGGTAATTTCGGGAAAGTAAACTGGACCCCGATCATATACCAATACACATCTTTCCCTCACAAAGAACTGATTGCTCATTACCGGATGAGTGCCGTTTCACTTATTACTCCTTTACGTGATGGGATGAACCTGGTAGCCAAAGAATATATTGCATCGCTAAATGATCAAAAAGGTGTGCTCATACTGAGTGAATTTACAGGTGCTGCCAAAGAGCTGGGCGAAACGATTATTATCAATCCCAATAATATAAATGAAATAGCTGATAGCCTGGCCGAAGCATTAAGTATTCCTGATGAGGAACAAATTCGCAGAAATACATTAATGCAAAAGCGGCTGAAGCGATACAATGTTACTCGTTGGGCAAATGATTATGTAGATAACCTTCTCGATATCAGCAGGGTATCCAGCTTTACATCAAAATCAAAAATATTTACTGAAAAATTACCAGGAAGCCAAAAACCGCATTATCATTGTTAACTACGATGGAACACTGGTACCACTTACAAGGGATCCTGAAGAAGCCAAACCCTCTGATGAATTAAAAAAGCTTCTTGTAAACCTGAATAAGACAGACAAAACTGATATTGTAATTATTAGCGGACGTGCAAAAGAATATCTTGATAACTGGTTAGGAAAAACCCCGGTTAATATATCGGCAGAACATGGCACCTGGATACATGAAGCAACAGATAAACAATGGAAACTTTTTAAACCACTTTCTAATGAATGGAAGGATGAAATACTGCCGATCCTTGAATTATATACCGAACGTCTGCCCGGGGCTTATATTGAAGAACGTGAATATTCTATTTCTTGGCATTATCATAAAGCTGATATTGAACAGGCCTCCTATCTGAGTAAGGAAGTAAGTGATCATCTGCTTTCCATTACGACCAATATTGGAGTTCAGGTATTAAAAGGGAAAAAGATCATTGAAGTTAGCAATTCAGGTATCAACAAGGGTGAACTGGCTATGCACTGGTTATCGCGAAAAAACTATGATTTTGTGCTTGCTATGGGTGCCGGCTGGACAGATGAAATGCTGTTTCAAACTATCCCTGAACATGCATGGACTGTTAGGGTAGGAATGTTAAAAACTGATGCAAAATATGTTATCAAAAGCCAGGAAGATGCTCTTAACCTATTGAAGAACCTTGAGAAGCACTGATAAGATATCATTGTTTCGCCTGATTATTCTCCTGCAAAGCCACTCGTGTTCTTGGTAAACATTGCGGATATTCGCGTTGTATGAATTCAACCAGTTTTTCTCTTACATATACCCTCAGGTCCCAGGCCTGCGGGCTGGTAGGAGAACTCATCAAGGCGCGAATCTCAAGGGTATTCTCTTTAGAATCAGTAACCTGTAAAACGTTCACTTTACCATCCCAATTTGGATTAGACTCAAGCAAGCGGGTCAACTCCTGGCGTAATGGTTCAAAAGGAATAGTATAATCTGTATAAATAAAAACCGTACCCAGAATATCAGCCGAAGTGCGTGTCCAGTTCTGGAAGGGCCGATCAAGGAAGTAAGTGGATGGTACCACGAGCCGGCGTTTATCCCAAATTCGAACTACAACATAGGTAAGATTGATCTCTTCAATCCAGCCCCATTCATTCTCTACAATCACTACATCATCAAGCCTGATGGGCTGAGTTATGGCAATCTGCAAACCCGCCAGAATACTTCCAAGGGCTTTCTGTGCTGCCAGGCCAATTATCAAACCGGCAATACCAGCCGATGCAAAAATACTTACACCAACACTACGAACGCTTTCGAAGAGCATCAATATGATACCTATTGAAATAATGATAATAACAAAAATGAGTATCCTTTCCAAAATGTTATACTGAGTATACACTTTACGACTCTTAAGGTTATCCGCAACACTGATGTCGTAATTTTTAAGAAGTTGGTTTTTAGCAATTCGTACTACTGCAATAATCGCCCAGGCAATACTAACCACAAACAGGACTTCTCCGGCTTTTCTTAACAATTGCGCAGTCTCCGGGGTTAAAGTAAGAAGACCATGAATTCCAAATTGTAGAAAATTAGAAAGTAAAAATATTAAAACCGGTATTATAAATCTTTTTATTGATTTCATCATAATAAAGTTTAGTTTTTAAGGAATGATGGAACTCGCATGTTGGATTTTTTTTACTATCGTGTTTGCGTTTGGTTAATCATGCTCGTTTCATCATGATAAAATTTTAAGTTTTCAAATAATGAATAAAATGAAAAATCCGGTCGAAGCTGAAACTCTAACCGGACATAATAATCAGAACCTGGCAAAAGCCCGGTATAATTATTTTTTCCTAAGGTGCATAACCTGCACATTACCCTGTTCATCTGTAGAGTACCACCTTTGCTTGCTACTTCCGGAATCAACAACAATCCAGACTTTAGGGTACTTAGCATCCCGGGTCTTTATAGAAACTGTTGCTTCGGTATTTTCCCAGCGGAATTCGCTATCGCTCACCTGCCCTTCATGAGCAACTGCAGTTGTAAAGGTTTGGGTTCCCCTGCCATTGCTCCGGAAAGTAATTGAACCTGCATTTTCAATAGATGTACTGCTTCCATTTGTGGTTCGCACTTCGTATTTCTCAATGTCCCATTCTGCACTGATTCTTGAAGCAAGCCTGTTTTGTGCACTACAGGAAACCAATGCAAGCACAAACACAATCATTATAACTTTTATACCCGCTTTCATACAATATGTTTTAAGTTTCTTAATTAACGGACTTTTTTATTCTGGTAAATAAATTACATATTGTAAAATTACAAAATATTTTGATAAAATCCATATCAACAGGTTTTAGGTTTGTTGATTATCAGGCCATTTGTTTTCATCAACATTGATGGAAATTTCTGAATTAAAATCAAAATACATGCAATAAAACTAAAAAACGGGCCGCCACCTTTCGGCAGCGACCCGCACCAACACAAACTATTAACCAAAAACAATTCGTTCCTGTTTGTTATCTATCTGGCTAACAGTATCCGTGAAGTATGGATTTCCCCTTCCATATTAGTAAGTTTAACCAGATAGAAGCCTTGGGTTAAACCTGATACATCAAGTTTGAAATGGTTGTAATTTACCTGTGTTCCATAAATTTTCTGACCGGTAAGATTGTAAAGTTCAATGCATCTGATGTTATCGTTACTTATAAAGTTGATGATATCAGAAGCAGGGTTGGGATAAATAGAAATTTGATTTGCCCAAACTTCGCTAATATTACTTATTAGCATAAAATTAGCAATCAGAGTAAGATCTCCGGTAATAGTTATCTCATTTTCTGCCACTTCTGAAATGATATTTTCATCAGTATCTGTCCAGTTCACGAACTCATAACCTTCGTTGGCAACTGCATTTACAATTACAGTTTCATCCTGATAATACTCGCCTGCACCAGTAACTGTACCAGCTTCTTCAGGTTCTACCAAAAGTGTTAAAGTGTACATGGGCAGATCAGCTACTTCAAGCGTAACAGGCACAATAACCAGTTCTTCATTGGTAGCATTGCTGCTTACCCTGATGTTGGCAGTATAGGCGCCAGGTTCAAGACCTGTGGCATCAAAATTTACAGTAACAGTCTGACTTTGATCTTCAACGATAGTACCGGAAGCAGGATCAATGGAAAGCCAATGCACGCCATCATACTGCAACCTGGCACGGATGTTCCAGTTAGCATTCAGGCCGTAATCAATACCCAAAACAAAAACACCTGCATCGTGGGTTATCTCAAAACCAACCCAAAGATCTGCGCCACTGACTTCCAGGGCTGCATCAAGTGTCACAGTATTCCAACTTGCACTTTCAGGAGTAAATACCTGCTCGTGTAAAAGGGCGCCTGGAGTTGTGGATGTACCAGCATCCCATATCATAAGTTTTATTTCGGTTGGAACATCTCCTATATATACATCAACTGATTCCAGAAGGTAACCCCCAAACGGAGCTACCATTTGAGAAGTATATCTTGCAGCACCATAAAAAGTCCCCCCGGCAACCAGACCAATAGCATCCACATTAGCACCGTCGTAATTGAGAATAATATCGTTTTTGTCATTTGCTTTGGTTGCAGGATGGAAACCATCGGTACCTTCCTTTTTGCCAAGTTGCAGATTTCCTTTATCTCCAAATTTTGATCTGCCCACAGGAACATCCTGTATTTTGGCATCAGCAATCACATATTGAATAACCGCATTATAAGAAAGATCGCCATCGCCGGTATTTGAAATTTCAAGAGATTGTTCGGATGTTTGGTCAACTTCAAGGTTTTCACTCAGGCTCATCGGATTCACTTCAATAACCGGTTGTGCGGGTGCAAAGTCAATCATAAAACTTACATCATTGCCATCACGGTCGATACCTGCCCCAATGAATCGGTTGCCATCTCCCGAAACACCACTGATGGCATAGAAAGTCCAGTCAGCGGCATCAAACCAACCCCTCTCAATTGCATAATCATTAAACGTGGTCAGATTTCCGTTGGGGTATCTTACAAAAGCTCTGCGACCGGGAGGCAGCGGAGGAAAGCCTTCGGCAGTAAAACCAAAAATATAACCCTCATTAGAAACAGCTGCCGGACTAATTAATCCTGCATTAAGGGTATTCTCAAAAAAGATGGTCACTTCGGTATCGGAATTCCAGAGAAAACCTTCGCCTGCCCTGGTTCCGGCAACATACAAACCATTTGGAGAAGCTGCATTTGCTTCGCCCCCGGCGTTTTGGTCAATGAATATTATTTCATTATTATACCAGATAAGTGGTGAGCGGCTCGCTTCTGATGTTACTCCCCAGCCGTAAACAACTTCTCCACTGGCATTAATACCATTGGGGCGGTTACCTTGAAGTGAAGGATGATCACCAATATTATCATAACCATCTTCTTCAGTCCAGCTGAATGCTTTGTATTGGTAAGGAGGATAATACTGCATACCTACAATTCTTCCATCAGATGAAATTCCCCATCCGTTATTATAATCCGTCATGAAAAAATCGGGTACCGCAGGATTCATTCCCAGGAATTCAAAATCGGTATTATCAGGGCTCCAGCGACCTGAAACCTGCACCGGATTTCCATTATACAACAAATCAGGATCGTTGTAGGTTACAATAACCTCGCCTGAATTTGAAACACCGTTAACATCTGCTGTAATATTCATTACTCCGGTTTCTTGCGACCAGTAATAGCCTGACTGTCCACCGAAAGGTGTTCCCACAACATGTTGCCCGTTTTCAGATATCGCTACAGGGAATGTATATGCATCCTGTAGAATGACCAAATTAACAGGTGCTGCATCAATCACATTCATGGTTACCGGAATGGTAACTTCAGGGTTATCAGTATCATTGGATGTAACGATGATGGTGGCTGAGTAAGAACCAAGATCGAGCCCCATGCCCTGGAATGTAAGATCAATGACCTGCGATGAATTGCCTGCAACGGAACCGGAAACCGGATCAATAGCTAACCAGGCATCCTCATCAATATATTCCAGTTCAATATCAAAAGTTAGGTTACCTATACCTTCGTTATGAACGGTAATTCTGTTGGTTGATGTACCGGTTTGAGATACCGATTGCTCAACTTCTGCAGGTGTAATTGACATAATAGGATCTGTGTTAAGCTCTTCTCCCAGCGCAATATCATCAACAGACCATATATGAGCATAATCTCCTTCGTAGCGGAAAGCAACGTAAATATCTTCACCTGCATATTCTTCCAGATCAATAAAAACCTGCACCCAATCCCCAATAACTTCAGGCACTGTCCATACTTCCACATATTCATTGTCAGCAGGATCAGGACTGCCGGTACTGACAAGAACACTGTTTTTTCCATACCATGCAGCATCTCCATTCAAATGCCAGAAAGTTAAAAAGAAATAGCCCTCTGCGGGCATGCTGATCTGTGGTGTTACCAGCCATCCATCCTGAGCACCACTGGCAAAATTGTGAAAGGCGGAATACTGACCCTCTGGTGTATGATTCACATTGCTGTTCTGCGCCCAGGTTTGAGTGCCGGCTTGATTGAAAATTGTCCAACCTGAAGGCGGAAAATCTCCGGATTCAAAATCTTCGGTAAAAGGGTAATCGGCCATGGCCGGCTTCATGCACAAAAATAAAAGTGCTGTTAAGAAGGTAAAAAGTAATTTAGTTTTCATTATAAAAATTGGTTTTAGTTAATATTAGCCGATATCCGACATAAAATTTATTGGGTTTATTTTTCTTTTTTATCTTTATTTTTCTCAAAAAACGCATAAATCTTTTTTAAGGCTTCATTGCGGGTATCAATTTGCCGGATAATATCTTCAATTTCAGATGCCGGTAAATTTTCTCCCGTTCTTTTTTTTGATTCCTTATTGTCAGATGATTTTTGATTGTTGACCATGTGATAACAAATTTCCGGCAATGTTACAACACATCGATCCGCAAGTCAAATTTGGCAGCACTACTAATGCATGACAATACATCAAGGACAGCATTACATTAACACTACAGGTTTTGTTATAATTTGTATATCAGCCCATTAAACAGACTCCAGAAAGTCGGTAAGACTGGTCTCAGAATTGGTAAGATTAAGTTTTTTGCGTAACCGGGTACGAGCCATTTCAATACTTTTGGGAGATTGCCCTGTAATAGATGAGATCTCTTTGGTAGTCATATTTAACCTTAAAAAGGAACATAAGCGCTTTTCATTGAGTGAAAGGCCAGGAAAATCAGCATTAAGTTTATCATAAAAATCATTATGTACATTATGAAAGCGCATTTCAAACTCTTCCCAGATTTTTTCATCCTGTGCCTTTTCCATATCCCTGATGATATCATGAACAGATTCCTTTTGATCGGTATTCAATTTTATGCTTAATTTCAGGAGTTTTTTTATGATATCATGAATCAGTTCATTTTTATTGATCTGATACATTACATTGGTTGTGAGTTCTTTGTTCTTGGTTTCCAGCTCATTTTCAAGGTTTTCCTTTGCCAGGAGAGCTTTCTCCGACTCAAGCTGATAATTTGCATTTGCCAGTTGCAAGCGCCGCGCCCGACTTTGAGCCAGAAAGAATAAAAGACCAAGTATTATTGCAATTAAAAGGGCAAGCCCACCTCCATACATGTACCGTTGTTCTTTTCTCTTTTGCTGTATTTGCCGCAGCAACTCTCTTTCCTGAAACTGCGCTGTGATTTCCATCCGTGTGATTTCCTGGCGGGCCTCTTCACTATTGAGTTTGTCACTATACTCTTTAAAAAGCTTGTGATATTTGAGCGCTGAATCAGGTTGGTTATGAAGATCAAAAAAATCAAATAACATCTCAGAGAAATTTATTATCAATTGCGCACTACCTAAACGCTTAGCTATATCAAATCCCTTATATGCGTATTCCAATGCAGGCTTATTTTCTTCACGGTTAAAATAAAAACGGGCAAGGTTGCGGTAGGATGATGCCTGCCCGTTCCCGTCATTTGCATCCAGGCGAATTTGCAATGCTTCGTTTAACACTTCCAGTGCTTCAGCAGACCGGCCCTGTTCATCATAAACTTTTCCCAGATTATTTAAAAGGCGTGGCAGTTGATTTGCCTGGTCAGGAATACGCCTGGCAATACTTATACCTCGCAGGTAGTAATCAATTGCATCTTCTCTCTCTCCCAAATTTTCATAAGCCACACCAAGATTGTTATAGATGGTGGGCAATTCGTAACGAGGAATTGTGTCCGCTTCAGTTTTGTCAGCATCCAATTCTTCTACCAGACTGAGAATTTCAAGCAAATCATCCCTTGTTCCTTCAAAATCCTGCATCATCAGTTTAATGGACGCAATATTTATCATTGCCCTGATAACCCCCTCCTGGTCATCAATGTTTTTATGTAAATCTCTGTATGCATAGTAATGTTTTGCTGCCAGTTCAAGTAAACCATGTTGAAAACACACATAGCCCATATTGAAATGAGCAACAGCCAAAAGTTGATTATTCTTTATTTCTCCTGCTAATTCAAGGCTACTTTCTGCATACTTTATAGCCATGAAAAGATCATGTCTTGAATACTCTTTCGAGATACCTATTAGTGCCTGCACACGTATTGAATCATTATTGGCAACCTCAAGCTGATAGGTAAGGGAATCAAGCTTTTGAACATCCTGCCCTGAAATATTTTCTGAAAAGATCATCCAAAAAATAAACAGAAGAATTAAAAAAAGGAAGTCCTTTTTCACTAAACAGGTGATTTGGTTTTACAGAACAAAAGTAAGAAAAAATGGATAAAAAACGGGCCGTCACCTTTCAGCAACGACCCGCACCAACACAAACTATTAACCAAAACAGTTCGTTCCAATTTGTTATCTACCTGGCTATCAGTATCCGTGTTGTTTGGATCTCCCCTTCTAATGATGTGATTTGCAAAAGATAAAATCCGGGATATAAACCGGACGTATTAAGCATGTAATGGTTTTGTGTGCATTCTTGCATATAAACTATCTGTCCTTTTAGATTGAATAATTGTATTTTCTCCATAACAACAGAACCAGTAATGTATATATGGTCTACCGCCGGATTAGGGAAAATCTTCAGATTTTGCAATAAATTACTTACCTTAGTCACCTGGTCGCCCCACACATCATATAAAACAACGGCAGAATCAACAACTTCAAAAGTACGATCAGGAATATTATTACCCCATTCAGCACCATCCCAACCAGAATTGATGAAAAATTTGTAATCATAATTGCCCGGGCCAAGATAAATAGAAGTAGAATAAACCAAATCTTCACCAATATGTGATAACAGATAATAGTTATCTGTGCCCGGCTCAGCCCATTCATTCATGCTGCCGCTAAGGTAAACCTTATCACTTATTTCTGAGAAGCCTAAGGCCGTTGACATATCTACATGAAAAGTTACCGGATAATACTCACCGGGATGCTGGCCCCAAACATCATTTAAAACAACAGCGGTGTCAACAACTTCCAGGGTACGGCCCGGAATATTATCGCCCCATTCGGCACCTTCCCATCCCGAGTTTATAAAGTACTTATAATCGAAATCTCCTTGATTAAGATCAAATGTAACGGTGTATATCATATCCTCATCTGTAGCTGACAAAAGGTAATTATCATCTGTACCAGGTTCAGTCCATGCATTCATACTTCCACTGATATAAACATGATCAATACCTGCAGAGAAACCCGTAACTGATGACATGTCAACATTAAACGTTACAGGAATATAATCATTGGGATTTTTGGTAATAACAAGGGTGTAAAAATACAAACCCTGCATATCCTTTATCAATTGAAAAGCACCTGTATTAAGGTCATATGTACCAAAATAGCTGAAAGTAAATCCACTGGCAATGGTATAAAGCAAGCCGGTTTCCACATCATAGGATACATCCTGTGGATAAACAATATCAATTCCTATAGGCCCCACAATTGTAGTTTCAGCAGTTACAGGATCAATCTTCAGCAGGTTATTCTGAAAAGTAACAGCATAAAGGTATCCATCATTGGCAAAGTCCATTCCCAGGATCAATTCTGTGTTTACCCCTATCTCGGTAAGCTCAAAGGTTTCCATATCAAGGGTACAGATGTGCGAATAGTCCGTTTGCTCATTTTGCATTACCACATACATCAGATCGTTATCCCAGTTCCAGGCCAGTGCGCCAGCCCAACCGGGCACACCTGTCATGTCGCCCAGATAATAAAAATTACCTTCATGGTCAACAGTGCCAATGGAACCATGAGCATTGATCCTGTAAACGTTTTTTCCATCAAATTCTTCTGCCATTTGCCATTGGCTTGGATCAACAGAGCCCTTTTCAATCAGATCTCCTGTTAAAAGATCAATTTCATTGTAGGTAAGGTTGAATCCGTTTATGGCGTAAGCTTCGGCCAGCGGGGCTACACTGCCATGAACGGTAAGGGTGTCATTGGACTGATCTTCTCCGCCTCCATTTGTAATGATTGCTGTGGCCACATAATCCATTGCCTGTAAAGGTATATATGGTGGAAAAAGAATCTGGACCGTTTGCCCGGAAACCAAAGGGTCAGTTATATGAAGCTGTTCGGTATAATCAAATTCGGGGACCTGAAGTTCTACTGAAAAAGCTTCAGCATCCTGGATTCCCATGTTTCTGATAGTAACAAAAGGAACAAAATCATTTCCAAACACAACAAAGGTGGGTTGAATATCTGCAATTCCCAGATCGTAATCCAGAGCCCGTGGCATAGAAATTGTTCCCTGGGCAAAATTGGGGTCAGCACCATAGCCGTCGCCTGCGATAAACCAATCAACATTTAATGAATCTGAAAAGTCCTCAGCTATAGTAACATTGACCCAAAATTGACCACTGGATCTGAGACCTCCCATTCCAGAACCACCTTCCATATTTCCCCAGGATATGATTGCCCCGTCACCTGATTCGCCATTAAAAGGAAGTTGCTGAGCACCCGTTTCGGTGCATACAGAGGCACCATTAACAAATACACCCTCAGGAAAATCTAAAGATACGCCATCATCCCACTCGTTATCAGGGCTTGAATAGGTGTAATAAAACATTAAATCCATCGTTGTTCCCGGGATGTAAAATTCGGTTATCAATGATATTGAACTACCTACTACTTTATTATTCTGATTGATTACTTTTTCACCTATAATCTGAACTGAAGAACCATTTTCCGCATTCAATAAACTACTTTTCATCAAAGCAATCATTGCAATAATAATAATTCCTTTTATATTCATTATTAATAGATTAGAATATGTTTTTATCGATCAGCTATTTGTTTAAAAAAATCTGTTAAAATTTCCAGGGTGCTTCTAAGAATTGACCTTTTGATACTTAATAGTTCACCTATTTAATAATTTGAAGTTTTTTGGTGATCATTCCGCTTCCGGTAACAATATTTACTAAATATAAACCTGAAGGTAACTCCTGCGTGTTAATCTGAATTGAGCTGTTCATAACAATCTGCCTGAGAACCAATCTGCCGGCAAGGTCAGATATCGCTATGTATTCAATATTCTCATCAGAACTAAGATAGAAAACTGAGTTTGCCGGATTGGGAAACAAACTTACAGTGATTGAATTATGGGTGTTAACCGATGTAGTAGGTGAGGACATCGTAATAGCGACAACTACATCCTGATCGGTCACCTCAATTTCGCCACTAACAGTATCAAATCCCTCCATTGTAACATTATAACTATAAAACCCCGGATCAATCTGATAAAAAGAATGTTTATTGAAAGGATTTGTAGTGCCTTCAAGAGTTACAACTGCGCTGTCAAGGTAATTTCCCTCCTGATCTTTTACATCGAAGAAGATTTTATAAAACTCTTTTGAAAGATCCCACTTCATAAAGAAGCCAGCCCAATGTTCAGAAAAGAATTGATTGCCTTCAACAAAACTGACATAGTCTAATGATGCACCCACCGACATAACAATATCATTATCCAACACAACTGCATCTTTATATTCAACTATAGAGTAAATGTCTTCTCCATGAAGTGCAAATGCTTTTTCAAATTCACCGTCTTCATCCAAAATTATCTGAAACATTGCTAAACTATTGGTTGGGCTTTCTTCATCAATCAATTTATGTCCTTCAAAATACAAAGGAGTATAACTATCAAATCCTCCACCCACAAAAATCCTGTTGTCATCGGTAATTGACAGATTAAAACACCTTGATGAAAACTCACTACCCATGCTTTGAAGCCAAACCAACTCTAATTCGTTGTTGAATTTTGCCACATATCCATCTTCTACGCCATAAGACACAGGAGAAACACCATCGATTTGAAAATCCGATCCTGAAGTGAAAAAGCCTGCTACCAATATATTGTTATTGTCATCGAACGTTAAACTGGTAATGTTCTGGTCCTGGGTACTGCCAAATGCAGTTGTATTTGTTATCTGACCATCCTCGGCTGAAATTTCAAGAAGCCCAATCCAGTCAAAAATGCCGTTCCCCTCGTAAGGGAGTATGTCATCATCTGCTATTACAGGTTTTGAGTATTGCAATGCAAAGTAAATATTCTCATTTTTAACTTCCATTGTCCTGGGCGTTGACCAACCTGCATCACCCTCCTGCACAAAATGGAATTGTTTTCCCCAAATAATGGAGCCATCGGGGTCTAACTTTGCCAAAAAGGTTAAACTGCCCCAACCATCCTGGGTGTAAGGAAACTCAATGCCTTCTATCTCAAAATCAGTATTTGAATAACCTGAAATATACACATTATCATTTTCGTCAACAGCCACTTTATTAAATGACATGTTAAAGTATTCTTCATTTGGATTAATTACTTTAAACCAGATTAAACTGCCATCTTCTCCTGAAAATTTTGCCACAATCCCCCTTGAAGTCCATTCCATATCAGGTATATAAATAGTATCACCATTTATTTGAATATATTCGTTGGATGAAGACCATCCTATGGCAATTATATTGTTTTCACTATCGATTGCAATATCAAAAAATGTATCCCAATCATCACCCGTCATTGTTGAGTGCCATATCGTATTCCCTTCCAAATCCTTCTTAACGATCAGTCCATTACTACCAACATGGTATGGCAGTTCAATACCATCATAATCAGCATCCAGGAGCCAGTATCCATTGGCAATTAAAGCTTCTCCATCCGATAGGATATTGAGAAATGAAGTATTTTCCTCCGCTACAATATGTTTTGCCCAATCGGCATAGGTATGCTGTGAAAAACCCCTGGCTAATAATGTTATATTAATCAATAGAAAAATAAAAATAATTTTTGTCTTCATTATTATTTGGTATTTAGGACATTGAAATGAATGGCAGTTTTAAGGGAGGGCTGACGTTAATTGGCAGCCCTCCCAAAAAAACTCGTTCTATTTATCTATCTGGTTATCAGTATACGTGTTGTATGGATATCCCCTGCCATATTGGTAAGTTTTACCAGGTAAAAACCTTGTGGCAAAGCTGATACATCAAGTTTGTAGTTATTTACATTTACTTCGGCACCATATACCTTTTGACCGGTAAGGTTGTAAAGTTCAAGATTCCTGATATTATCATTGCTCATGAAGTTGATGAAATCATATGCAGGATTAGGATAAACAGTCAATTGATTTTCCCAAACATCACTTACATTACTTATGAGTAAGAAGTTTGCAATCAGTGTAAGATCTCCGGTTATAGTTATCTCATTTTCTGCCACTTCTGAAACAATGTTACTATCAGTGTCGGTCCAGTTTACGAACTCATAACCTTCGTTTGCAACCGCATTTACAGTTACAGTTTCATCATGGTAGTACACGCCCGCACCGTTAACAGTGCCCGCTTCTTCAGGTTCTACCAAAAGTGTTAATGTGTACATGGGAAGATCAACTACTTCAAGCGTAACAGGCACAATAATCAGTTCTTCATTAACAGCATTACTGCTGATCCTTATATTGGCTGAATAGGTGCCAGGTTCCAAGCCAGCAGCATCAAAGTTTACTGCAATAGTCTGACTTTGATCTTCAGCAATGGTTCCGGAAGCAGGATCAATGGTAAGCCATTGTACTCCACCGTATTGCAACCTGGCTCGGATATTCCAGTTAGCGTTCAGTCCATAATCTGAAAGATGCTCCCATTCCACAGCATCCTGGCTGAGAAGATTGCCATCCATATTGGCTGGACCTCCATCAATACCTAAAACAAATACACCAGCATCATGTGTAATTTCGAAACCAACCCAAAGATCAGCTCCGCTTACTTCCAGGTATTCATCAAGGGTTACAGTATTCCAGCTTGCACCTTCAGGAGTAAATGCCTGTTCATGTAATAAACTACCTGGAGTTGTAGTTGTTCCTGCATCCCATACAAGGAGCTTTATTTCTGTTGGAACATCTCCTACGTACACATCAACCGATTGAAGAAGGTAACCACCAAAAGGGGCTACCATTTGAGAAGTATAGCGGGCTGCACCATAGAAAGTACCGCCGGCAGTCAAACCAATGGCATCTGCATTAGCACCATCATAATTAAGAATTATGTCATTTTTATCATTCAATTTTGTAGCAGGATTGAAACCATCAGTACCTTCTTTCTTTCCAAGCTCAATTGAACCACTAACTGATGAACTTCCTTCAGGAACTTCCTGAACTTTTGCATCTTCAATAACATACTGAATAACTGCATTATATACAAGGTCTCCTTCGCCGGTATTGGAAATTTCAAGGGTTTGCTCAGAAGAATCATCGATTTCAAGTGACTCAGTAATACTGGCGGGGTTAACCTCAATTACCGGCTGTGCAGGTGCAAAGTCTACCAAAAAACTTATCCACTCTCCGTCAGGTAGTTCGGCTGCGCCCACAAACTTGTTACCATCGGGTGTTACATCCATCACCATGAAGAAAGTCCAGTCCGCTGCATCAAACCACCCTCTGCCTGCAACGTACTCGTTGAATGTTTCCATTGTCCCATCGGGATGCCTTACAAATGTACGGCGAGTATCCGGAGTTGGAGGCCAACCTTCAGCGGTATAGCCAAATACTGTTCCATCTTCCAGAACAGCTGTTGGAGACATAGTCCCCGTATTAAGGGTGTTTTCAAATTGGACTACCCCCTCAGTTGGCGACCAGATGAAACCATAGGCTCCATAGTAACCTGCAACGTAGTTTCCACTGGCAGAAGCTGCGGTTGCTTCGCCAAAATTTGATTGCGTTTCGTCAATGAAGATCATTTCTTCATTATGCCAAACCACAGGCAACCAAGTCCAGGCTGGTGCTGCCCATCCGTAAATAACGCTTCCATCGGCACTGATTCCGCTTGCTCTTGAGTCGCCTTCAGCGGGCCCTATCATTTCATAGCCATCTGCCTCTGTCCATTTAAAAGCTTTTGCACTCCAGCTTTCATTGAACTGCAAGCCCACAATAGTGGATCCATCAGCAGTGATACCCCAGGCAGAGTTATATGATGTGCCGAATATTTCAGGAAACTCCGGATTCATTCCTAAAAACTCCCATTCTTGAGTTGCTGTATTCCATGTCCCTGCAGTTTGAACAGGCAAACCATCATGTTCAAATTCTGTATCATAGGTTCCAACAACCAAACCATTATCTGTAACACCGCTAACATCACCGGGAATTTCAAAGGTACCATCAAATTGTGTCCACAGGTAACCAGCCTGTCCACCAAAATGGCTGCCTGAAACATACATTCCATCAGTAGAAATTCTTGTAGGAACAGTGTAATCAGAATAAATTTCCGTAAGGTTTATTGGTTGTGATTCCATCACGTTGAGGGTTACATCTACAGTAGCGGTTGGATTCTCTGTATCATTGCTGGTAATGGTAACATTTGCCTGGTACAGGCCAATTTCAAGTCCGGTTGCATCAAATGCCAATGATATGGTTTGGCTTGATTTTGCCGGGATACTACCTGATAAGGGTTCAGCGGTTAACCAACCTTCTCCATCAGTAAATTCAACTTCAATATCGAAGATGAGATTCTGGATTCCATCGTTAATAACCTTGAAACTTTTTGAACCGGATCCGCCCTCACCTACAGTCTGACTTATCTCAGATGCATCCACAATCATAATGGGTGAATCATCAATTTCTTCGCCCAGGGAAATATCATCAATAGCCCAGAAATGAGCAAATTCTCCTTCATATCTGAATGCTATGAAAATATCCTGCCCGGCATACTCTTCAAGATTGATAAAGCGTTGTGTCCAATTGTCTGAAACATTTTCTTCAACCCACACTTCCACAAAATCTTCGTCAGCAGGATTACCACTTCCGGTAGAAACCAATACACTGTTTTTGTAATAATAGGCAGCATCACCAACCAGGCTCCAGAATGACAAATAGAAAAAACCTTCAAGGGGAACCGATATTTGCGGTGTTACCAGCCAACCATCCTGATATTCCGCTGCATAATTATGTAATGCAGAATATTGCCCACCAGGGGTATGATTATACCAACTGAGTGCCCATTCTGTTTCATCACCATCCTGGTTATAATTTGTCCAACCTATGGGTGGAAATGTTTCGCTTTCAAAATCTTCTGTAAAGGGATATACATTTACATCAATTACTTCAAGGGTAACCAAGACAGTATCAGCTGGATTCTCCGAATCGTTACTGTTTATAATAAGATTGGCCTGAAAAGTGCCGATATCAATGCCATTGGCATCAAAAGCCAGAGAAATCTCAAGTGCAGATTGACTGGCAACACTTCCATTTAGCGGATCAACGGTAAGCCATCCTTCAGAATTCAGGTATTCCATTTCAATATCAAAGGTAAGATCCTGTATCCCTCCATTAGTTATCTCTATGGTTTGAATTCCCGTGCCGTTCAACCCTACTGTTTGACTCACTTCCAGCTCACTTATATTAAAAATGGGTGAATCGTCAACCAATGATACATCATCTATATTCCATGTATGCCCCCATTGATCTCCTTCATACCTGAAGGCTACATATATATCCTGTCCGATATAGCCCTCAAGATCAACAAAGTAATTCATCCAAAGGTATGCATTACCCAAATCTGACGCATTATCCCAAACTATCACATAGTCGTCATCAGCAGGATCTGGGCTGCCTGTGCTGATCAACACAGTATTTGACTTGTATGCCCAACTATTGGCCAGATAGCTCCAGATGGAAAGATAGTGAAAACCATCTGCAGCAATGTTTATTTGTGGTGTTACCAACCAGTTGTCAACAGATCCTTCCCCGGATGTACTATTGTGAAATGCCGATTGGGTTCCGCCCGGAGTAATATTTTGCCAAAGGTTTAATTCCCAATTCTGGGCTTCATCAAGCAGACTGTAAACAGTCCAGCCTTCAGGTGGAAATGTTTCGCCTTCAAAATCCTCAGAAAAAGAACTTTCAGCCATGGCCGGCTTCATGCACAGGAAAATAAGTGCAGTTAAGAATGTGAAAAGTAATTTAGTTTTCATTTTTATTTGGTTTTAGTTGAGAATACGCCGAAACCGGCGGATTTGGTTTAATAATTAATTTTGATTGCTTTCAATTTTACAATTAAGAAGTTACCGGAGGTTTTTTTTATTATCATTTTTTTCTTTCTCTTTTCCGAAAAACTCATAGATTTTTTTCAATGCTTCATTCTTCAATTTTATCTGCTCCAGCAAAACATTAAGATCTGAATCCAGCAATTCAGTTTGCTTTTTCTTTTCTTTTTCTTGCTTAGATGATTTTGGAGCCGGCATTGCAAGTAAAATTTTCTGCAATGATACGCACGTGAACAACTCTAAGTCAAATTTTCATACTGCACTTAGCTGCCACAGCATAAAAAAAATACTGCAACAAAACTGCTACAGATAAATGTAAACAATTGATTAATTGGAACTTAAATACTTAGTAAGAAATCTGTCAGGTTTACATCTGAATTGGTAAGATGAAGTTTTTTACGTAGCCTTGTGCGTGCTACTTCAATACTTCGTAATGACTGGCCGGTGATAGAAGAGATTTCTTTGGTGGTCATATTCAGCCGGAGAAATGCACAAAGACGCCTTTCATTAAGGCTCAGATCGGGTTTATCATAAAAATCATTGTGTACCTGGTGAAACCGCACCTCAAATTCCTCCCAAACCGATTCATCCTGGGTTCTCTCCAGATCACGAATGATACCTTTTATAAGATCCTGCTGCTCACGATTCAGTCCATGGCTGTATGTAAGAAGTTTGTGAGTAATATCATTGATAAGTTCATTCTTTCGTATCTGGTACATCACATTGGTAGTGAGCTCTTTATTTTTGGTTTCAAGTTGATTTTCAAGATTTTCCTTTTCCAAAAGAGCTTTTTCCGACTCAAGCTGATAATTTGTATTTGCAAGTTGCAACCTGCGTGCTCGGCTTTGGGCAAGGAAAAATAACAAACCTAGTATTATCGCAATCAGAAGTGCAAGTCCGCCACCATATATATACTTTAATTCTTTTCGTTTTTGCTGCATTTGTCTGATCAGCTCTCTCTCCTGGAATTGTGCTGTGATTTCCATCCTTGTAATCTCCTGTCGTGCTTCTTCACTATTTAGTCTGTCATTATATTCCCTGGATTTTTTGAGATATTTTAGTGCCGAATCTGGTTGGTTATTGAGATCATAGAGTTCGAATAACTGAGATGTGAAGTTTATTAGTAATTGCAGGCTACCCAGGCGTTCGGCAAGACTAAGACCCTGCAACGAGTATTGCAATGCAAGCTCATGTTCATCGCGGTCAAAATGAAAACGGGCCAGGTTGCGGTAGGATGATGCCTGTCCGAGTTTGTCACCTATATCTTTTCGAACCTGAAGGGCTTCATTCAAAACTTCCAATGCTTCTTCAGATCTGCCCTGTTCGGCATAAACTTTCCCTAAATTATTTAACAAACGTGCAAGGTAAATCTCCTGGTCCGGAATTCGTCTGGCAATACTCACACCCCGTAAATAATAATCTATAGCATCTTCAAACTCCCCCAGGTTTTCATAAGCAACGCCAAGATTATTATAAACGGTGGTCAATTCATAACGGGGTATTGTATCCTGTTCAGATTTGGCAGCATCCAATTCTTCTATCAGACTTAGAATTTCAAGTAAATCATCCCTGGTTCCTTCAAAATCATTCATCATCAATTTAATAGCTGCAATGTTTATCATTCCTCCAAGCACACCATCCTGATTGCCATTATTCCTGTGAATGTCAATATTTTCATAAAAATACTTTGCAGAAATCTCAAGCAATCCATTCTGAAAACAAACGTAGCCTATATTGTTTAGTGCCAGGGTTACAAGATAGTCACTCTTTGTTGCGCGTGCAGCATCCAGAGCTCTTTCTGCATATTTGAGAGACATTGAGAGATCCTGTAATGAATACTCCCTGGAAATTTCTACAAGAAACTTAACCCTCAGAGAGTCAGACGAAGCCGATTCCAGCTCGTATTTCAAGGAATCAAGCTTCTGAACTTCCTGCCCGGAGAGATATCCGGAAAAGCTAATCAAAAGAATAAACTGCAGTATTTTAAACCGGAGATTTCTCTTCACTAAACAAATGTTTTGGTTTACAGAACAAAAGTAAGAAAAAATGGATATGAATCTTATTATGTAGTTTCCTATGCAGGTTCAGCGTTTCTAAACGCGAGTTAAAAAATAAGTTTCTCAAAACAATTCATTTTCTCTCACTGTTAACTGTTTTATAATAAAAAACAATCCAAACCATGCAAAAAATCATATTAGCCCTCATACTCATTACAAGTTACAGTTGTATTTACACACAAAACCCAACAGATATGCAATCACGTCATACATCCGCACAGCATAACGATACGGGAGAATACCCCATTCAACTCGATGAAAATGAATGGAAAGACCGGCTTCAGCCATCGCAGTATTACATATTGCGTCAGGCAGGAACAGAAAGTCCGTTTACCGGAAAGTATTACAAAAACAAAGATGCAGGCATTTATTATTCAGCTGCCACAGGACAACCGTTGTTTGTTTCGGATGCAAAATATGATTCAAGCTGTGGCTGGCCAAGTTTCTTTGAGCCCATTACTGAAGGTGTTATCCTTTATCGAAAAGATACATCTGCCGGAATGATCCGCACCGAGATCATTGATTCTTCCAGCGGATCGCACCTGGGACATGTTTTTGATGACGGACCCCCACCCACGGGCCTTCGCTACTGCATGAACAGCGATGCCATGGTATTTGTAGGTATTGACCAGGAGGCTCCTGCTTTGGTTAAGGAATATATGGAAAAACATGCGAGTGAGAATGAAAGAAAAGCGGTGGATGCATTTATTAAAGCAAATCTTTAGTTAAAACATTATTAAAAAAAAATGGAGGGCATTCATATGAATCCCTCCCATTTTTTACCCAAATCAGAGCTAATTAATGCATTATCATCCTCATTCCTCCCCTGCCGCCGCCGGGCCCACGATCCATTGGATTAATCTGGCGATTGAGAGAGTAAGTAAAACTGAGCATGAAATACCTGCCGAGAGAGTTGGTTACCGAACTCTCATAATAGTTTACAGCCTGCGTTTGTGTAACTCCCAGGTCCTGATTCAACAGATTAAAGGCCGATAGCTTTAGTTCACCACTGTTATTCCTTAGAAAGGTGCGCGACAGGCTTACATCGAGCATGGGAATTTTACGATCGAACTGGGCGCTTCGCCCTTCGTAGATCTGGTAGCTGTAACCTGATTGTAACCGGTAATTCTTAAGGAATGTCCAGTTGATATCGCTCCTGTAAGATTGATTGAGAAATGCCTGCTCATCATTGCTGAACTGGTATTGCGTGACCTGGGTATTAACATTGGCTGTAAGACGTAATTCAAACTCATCCACCGGCCGGAAGATATAGCGGAAATTACCGCCAAGGGTATTATTTACAATATCCTGGTAAAGATCATTGAGAACATTCACACTTTCGGAACGAGATACGTTGGCACCGAACATAAATCTGCTTTTGAGTTCTGTGGCTGCAAAGTTGATATTGAAGGATGTACGCAGACTCAGATTATTGCCCACATTAACAGGGGTGGTAGTTCTTACCAGGTTCTCATCCACACTCACGGCATTGGCTATGGCATTGGTGGTATAGTCGGCACTTACAAAGGCAAAATATCCGAATGAATTCACCGGGTTGAACGAATTAAACCGCATTTGCATCCTGTGTCTGTAAGAAGGCCGCAGATCAGGATTACCTTCATAAATATTCAAAGGATCACGATTGTCAACAATCGGTTGTATCTGAATAGCCGAGGGCTCTCTTACTGATGTTTCATAATCGGCCATAAATCTTCTGAAATTGGAGAAATTGTAGTTGAATCGTGCAACGGGCAGTACATTCAAATAGTTTCTGTTGATATCCTTTTCAAGTAATATCAGGCGCCCGTTAAGCTCTGTCGCCTGTAGGGATGCGCCCACGGTAAGATTAAACAGCTCCCGGTTTAAAAGCAGGTTTAGCCCTCCCTGGTGATAGGTGTAAATGTTTTCATAATGATTAGAAAGCATAGAGTTGAACTCACCCTCTTCGTCAGGGCCGGGAACATCAAAAACCTGTTGATTTATTTCGCTGGTCTGGTAAAGGGCCCGGTAACTGGCTTCCACAAATAACCTCGTAGCAATGGGTTCTGTATACGTTACGCTGGCGCCGATGCTTGAATTATTATCATTACGCTTCTGGTCCTGAATAATTTGTTCCTCGGTTTCATTCTCCTGGTAATAACGGTTTATGGCATTCAGAAAAGCATCCTGTGTGTTATCGGCTGCAGAAAATTCGAAATTTGCAGTAAGGGTTCTTCCGGGACGGGCAAGCTTTTGACGCCATAACAGGTTTCCGCTGGCATTGATGTTCTGCCCTTCAGCCTCATTGGACTGATCACCGGTATTTTGCAACGAGCCCTGCGGATTGAATGTCCTGCTGGTGGTTTGTCTGAAAGTATTGGTTTGATTCAGACTTGAACTTCCCTGGAAAAGCAGGCTGCTGTTTTCGTTGAATTTATGATCAACCCTCATATTCAGCCGGTGGTTGTAATTCTGGTTGTCCTGCAACTGATTCTGGAAAAAGTCATAGCTGCCGGCAGGGATGAAATTTTCACGTTCCAGATCCTGTTTTACATCATGATCCAACTGGTTGTAGAAATAGCTGGCATTTACTTCTGTTTTTGCTGTAACCTGCCTGTTCAGGTTTAATCCTGCCGCCCATGATGTCATCAATCCGTTGGATGACGGCAAACCATCAAAGTTGATGGGTACCGAACCGCCTCCCATATTAAAGCCACCACCGCCACCTCTTGCGCCACCTGACATAATGCTTTGTGTGCCGCCGGAAAAATTCATATAATCGCCTATGGAAAACCCCTGCTGATTCACGTTATTTCCCATTGCAATGAGCGAAATCTGGCCTTTGCTGTTAAACCGGTTCAGGTTTAAGCGCCCCTGAAAACGGTTATCGGGTCCATAACCAAGAGTTGTGTTCCCAAAAGCAGCTTCTTTTCTGTCTTCCTTTAGTTCAAGATTCATGGTACGTTCACGCTGCCCGTCATCAATTCCTGTAAACTGAGCTCTTTCAGATTTCTCATCAAAAACATGAATTTTAGATACTGCATCAGCAGGTAAGTTTTGCGTCGCCATTTTAGGATCACGACCAAAAAATTCTTTTCCATCCACCAAAACCCTTCGAACAGTTTCACCCTGAGCTTCAACACTTCCATCTGATGATACAACAATTCCGGGCATTCGTTTAAGCAGATCTTCTACTGTTTCATTGGGAAGGGGTTTGAAAGCAAGGGCATCATATTCAATGGTATCGCCTCTTACCCGCATAGGAATGCGTTCCTGTTCAATAGTAACTTCCTGGAGAATATGAGCCTGCGAGAGCAACTCGATGGTATTTAAGTCAAGCAGATTCCTATCCGGAGGCTCGATTTCGAGTGTAAGGGTGGCATATCCCATGTAAGAGATGCGGATAAGATAATTTTTACGGGCAACATTTCGCATTTCGAAGAGACCGTTGTTATCGCTCAAAGCATAGTTTACCATTACAGAGTCGGATCTGTTCAGCAAAAGAACAGTAGCTGAAGGTAATGAGTTACCTGACTCATCGCTGAGTTTTCCTTTTATATTAAAAGACTGTGAATATAACCCCATGCTCAGGGCAAAAAACAAAACTGAAGTAAAAACCTTTTTCATTATTTTATTATTGTTGCAATTTATGATTTTCAAAAATTAAAACCTGAACCCACCCTGACGCATTCTTTCCATTTGCTCCTGCATCAGCTTATCGTATTCCTGCCGGGTGATTTCTTCACCGCGTTCAGGTTTTCGGATATCATCGTTTCCTATTGCTTTCTCTTCAATCTTTCTGGCCACCCAAACCCTTTCACCATTATTCACATCCAATGCCAGGATTGTTCCGGGCAGTGTACTGTATTTGTCAGGGCCCATAAAGGGTTGTAATCCTACTGTAAACCAGGCGGTAACCTCCTCATTGCTCACGGTATCAACAAACCACGCCATCTGGCAGCGGTAACCGAGAATATCCATATATTCACTTCCCAGACGCCAGGGTCCTAAAGAAATGGTATCTTTTATTAAAAAGTTCCTTCCCATAAATTCCTGATAAACCACCCGCTCCATCTCACCGGCATGAATATAGGTCTGACTTCTGGGCGTGCGCATCCCGAATCCACGGCCTCTGCCACCCTGACCCGGGACAACAACCTCCTCTTTTGCCTTGAAAAGTCTTTCATTCTGGTTGAAATACAATTCAAAATCAATAGTCCTGAACTGGGGTATCATTGCCTTCATTTCTTCACGTTCGGGTGGAATATTTCGGTGCATATCCATTCTGAACTCATAATGAATAACGCCTTCGCTGATCTGCGCCCATGCTGACAATGCCGGAATCATCAACCATATTATTATAACGGGGATTAGTAATTTTCTTAACATAACTTTGTGATTTGAGAAGTTCGTAATAAATCGTATTCAAAAGTATCTGCAAAATCTGAATATATTTGTTAATGCAAAGCAAAACAAGGTTAATAAAAGGTTAATGCATGCCTGATGGTTGATGTATTATTCTAATTTTGGACTGTAAATCAATTTGTTGAGAAGAATGAAAAGAAACAAGATCAGCACCCCCCTGAGCCTGATGATACTCAGTATCGCACTTCTTGTTATATTACAGGCACTTTGGTTGCGTACAGAATATCGCAGTGCTGAAAATACTTTCAGTCGTGAAACAAGTGTCATTTTCAGAAGTACGCTTTTTCAACTCTCTGATTCCATTTTTTACAGAAGTATCAATTCTTCTGAAACCAATGATACTTTAAATGATTCTGAAAGATTTATGAAATTAAACTCACGTTACGAAACCATCAGACATATTTTCATAGAGCCAGATACTTTACATTCAAACCATGACGCTGATACCACAGAAAAATCTAAAGGCCGGCGCATGACAATTTTCCTGAGTGATCCTGAAAATCCTGCTGACAGTATAAGAGTATCAAGAAGAATATCATCATCACATGATATGAGATGGTTTTTCACTGATCAGTACCAGAATTTCAGTACAGAAATTATAGCAAAGTATTATAAACGTAATCTGGCAAGTGAATATGAAGGTTTGAAACTATCTTTAAAGGAGAAAGAATTTTCACCCCCATCAGAAAGATCACAGTTTCAGCGCCAGGATCGCGATTCTTTACCCTTCTCAACTCCTTACTATCCTTTTGCAGGAAAATTATATTCAGCAGAGTTTCATAATGGAAAAATATTACTTCTCAAGCAGATTTTACCACAGGCAGGCTTTTCTTTATTTACAACCCTGCTAATCATAACAGCCTTTTACCTGGTTTTTCGCAATCTTCGCAATCAGCAGAAATTGCTTTTACAAAAAGATAATTTCATAAGTAATGTCACCCATGAACTCAAAACTCCGGTTGCCAGCGTGGGTGTTGCACTGGAAGCCATTAAGAATTTTAATGTCCTGGAAGATAAGATCAAAACAAAGGAATACCTTGAACTTGCAGGTAATGAACTGAACCGGCTGGAAATGATGGCAGATAAAATTCTGAAAACTTCTGTTCATGATTATGGAAAAGAAATTGAAACCAATAAGGCTCCCGTGGCCATTTCTGAGATCGTTGAAAAAGTTATTTCATCTTTCAGAATTCTTGCTGAGCAAAAGGGGATTGATTTTTCTTTTCAAAATGAAGGAGATTCAACCATTCTCGGAAACAGAGAACATCTTACCCAAATGATCTATAATCTGGTTGACAATGCCGTTAAATATGCTGCAGAAGGCAAGGAAATTAACATTACAACAGGTGAAATCCCTGATGCAGTAATATTGGAAGTTAAAGATAAAGGACCTGGGATTGAACCGGCACACAGATCAAAAATTTTTGAGAAATTCTATCGCGTTCCCACAGGAAATGTGCATAATGTGAAAGGTTATGGCCTGGGGTTACATTACGTGGAAGGAGTTGTTAAACATCACAATGGAAAAATCAGTCTGGAAAGCAGAATTGGAAAGGGATGCAGGTTTGTGGTAAAATTGCCGAAATAGGTTGATGGGTTGATGGTTTTTTGAAGCGAAGCGGAAATCCCGGGAGCGATCAGCGATCCGGGAATAAGTTTATAAGTTTAAGATGGAAAGAATAAAAGTACTTTATGTTGAGGACGAGCCTTTCCTGGCAAGAGTAGTCAAGGAGAGCCTGGAAAGTCGTGATTTTGATGTAAACCTGGTTAATGATGGTGCCCGTGCAATAAGTTCATTTGAAAATGATCGACCGGATGTTTGTGTACTCGATGTTATGCTCCCTAATAAAGACGGATTTAGCATTGCCAAAGAGATAAGAGCAATTGATCCTGATATCCCGGTTATTTTTCTTACGGCCAAAACCCAGACACATGACCTGCTCGAAGGTTTTGATTCAGGCGGAAACGACTACCTGAAAAAGCCATTTAGCATGGAGGAGCTGATCGCAAGAATTCATAATCTTTTAAAACTCACTGCCAAAAGCAATTCCAAAATAAAAGAGAAAAACAACATGGACAAAATTCAGTTGGGCAGATATGTTTTTTATCCTAAAAGGTATGAGTTACACTTTGAAGATCAGGTAAAAAAACTTTCACATCGCGAAACACTCCTGCTTTCGCTTCTCACCCGTGACATGGAGAATCCCGTTTTAAGACAAAATATCCTTCAGGCCATTTGGGGCGATGATTCTTTTTATAATTCCCGTAATCTGGACGTCTATATTTCCAAATTGCGGGACTACCTCTCAGGTGATCCTGATATACAAATTACAACACTCAAGGGAGTAGGATACAAGATAAATATCATTCAAAAATAACATCGGGATTTCTTTACAGCAGAGGATATTACCGATCTGATCTGCACGTGGTATCATTCAATTATTCAGTTTGCAAAGGCAAATAAGTGAGCCAGTTATTTTCTCCCTCCGGGTCGTAAACAACTTCTGCATTATTTTTATAACTGTAGGCACTGATGATCGCCCTTATTTCTTTCTGAAGTACTTCCAGGCTATTGGAAACCATTTCCTGGTTGAAACCTTTTTGTCCGAGATCAATGGTCATATTCATGGATACCAGACGACCTATTGCCTGTCCTAATTCCACCATTTTCCTCTGAGCTAAAGTGTAATCCACCCTGAAGTTTAAAATATCTTTGAAATAATCAGCTGCCTTTTCTGTATGGGTATATCCTTTCAGAAAATCATAAAGACTTGCAGATGGTGTTTTACGCATCATTTTAAGGACCGATTCTGTTATCTGCTGATAAAGAATGTCATTGGAACCTTCAAATATCTGAAACGGACGACTGTCGATAATAGATCTGCCTGCAATATGATCAAGTTTATAACCTTTTGCACCCACAAGTTGTAACAGATTTTGAGCTGCAGACTGCATATAATCCGTTACGACAGACTTAATTGAATTGGCTGGAAGGTCGGACCGTGATGTGTCCTTCTCAAGAGGAATGCTTGAACTGGTAAAATAACTCATGGCAGAACTTACGGTAAACCAGGACTGCAGATTTGCAAGCCTCTCTTTCACCTGATCATAGTTAAAAAGACTCGAGCCACCAATATTGCGTGTTTTGCAATGATGGACTGCTTCATCCAGCATACGTCTTAAAAAACCCGTTGCCATTCCCGGAAACTGCAGACGGCTCCTGTGCAATAAATCCAGCATCATGGTAATACCTGTGGATTTGGGTTGCAGGCGATGGGTTTCGGGCACCTGTATTTCAATACGATTACGGCCATAGGGAAGCATATAAAGTCCGAGATTCTGAAATACTTCCACCACATCAATTCCACCGTTACGGGTATCGTGAATAAAAAAACCGATATCCTTACCCAAATTTCCTAGGCTGTCTTTTTCCCGGGCAGTAATAAGCCAGTAATCGGCCCATCCTGTAAGACCGGCCCAATGCTTTAAACCAGAGACATTGTATTGGTTTCCTGATTTTAAAAATCCGGTTTGCATCTTTAATGCTTCACTTCCAAAATTGGGTTCGGTGATCATTAAACCACCCATATTTTTTGCATCAAGAAAGTCCTTGAATATTCTTCTCTTAACATCCTCAATACCATAATTCGCCAAAGGTTGAAGAAACAATGCACCGTTAATTCCCATCATCAGCGATAATGGTAATGACTGGTACGAACTTACTTCAAGCATGGAAAGGGTTTCATGGGTTTTTGCACCCCGCCCCCCATATTCTTCCGGAATAAAGGTTGATAAAGGATTACACTCGAGAATCTGTCTTAAAACGTATGGAGGCATGCCCCTTTGGGCAGCCATTTGGCCTTCATTGTTTCGCTGGGTAAAAAGTTCGGCAAGCTTGTTTCTATAGGTTTCAATAAATAAAACAAAATCGGTATTATTAATCATATTTATGTTCTGGTATCGACGAAAATTATCTGTTATTATTAGCTTTTCTTATAATATCTTTAATCATTCTCGTTTATTCTTAATTATGAGAATGTGAATTTTATGGGTATAAGTAAGAATATAAATAATTATTAGTAATTTTTAATCACTAATGTTATGTT
>CAYXIT010000020.1:34036-39317 GCA_964465275.1 uncultured Bacteroidales bacterium
ATAAAGGTAGTGGATTTTTATCAGAAAATTTCACAATAATTAAACGATTAATTAAATCATTTTTGACAATCCGTCAGGAATCAGTAAATACTAAGACTCTTATGCCGATGATTTTTCTGGACTTCACATTTTTTTTACATTTAATCTGAATGCAATTTATCCCTGAAATCTGAATTCAAAAAGTAAGTATACATTACGGTCATGCTCACCTGTCAGAGATACTTATTCCCGGTGCCTCCGAAGAGTTGTTTTCTGGCCAGAAGGCAGCAAAATCATAATAAAACTTAATAAAATTGAACATCCATATTTTTCAACCATTAACATAATAAAAAAAATCAGTAACTTGGTTGCTCCATCAAACATAAAAAATAAATATTGGTATTATGAACATGAACACAAAAAAACTTTATCAACAAGGCATTAGCCTCTGGCTGGACAATATTACACGAAAAATCCTGGATAATGGTACCCTGGAGAAATACATTACTGATTTTGGTATTACAGGACTTACATCCAATCCAACCATATTCGACAATGCCATAGCAGGGTCTGATGATTATGATAACGCCATTAAAGAAGCAGGCAAAAACGGATTGTCTGATGAAGAAGTGTTTTTTACCCTGGCCATAGATGATATTCAGCGGGCCGCTGATTTATTTCATCCGGTTTTTGAAAAGACCAATGGTCTTGACGGTTTTGTATCCATAGAAGTATCACCTTTGCTGGCTTATGACACCAAAAGCACCATTGAAGCAGCAAAAGATATTTTTAAAAAAGTAAACCGCCCGAATGTATTTATAAAAATACCAGGTACACCTGAAGGTTTGCCTGCCGTAGAAAAAGTTATTGAAGAAGGAATACCGGTAAATATTACCCTGCTTTTTTCTGCTGATCAATACATAAACGCAGCCAAAGCCTGGCTGAAAGGTGTGGAAGCAAGGGTAGAAAAAGGATTGAATCCTGATGTGAGATCTGTGGCCTCGGTATTTGTGAGTCGCTGGGACAAGGCTGTTGCCGATAAAGTTTCAAAAGCACTGAGAAACAATGTGGGAATTGCTGTAATGCAAAAAACATATGTATCTTATCTGAAATTTTTACAATCTGCTCCGTTACAAAAGCTCATGAACCAGGGCGTATTCCCTCAACGTTTGCTTTGGGCAAGTACAGGAACAAAAGATCCAAGAGCTTCAGATATCTTATATGTAAAAGAGCTGGTTGCCCCTTATACAATAAATACCATGCCTGAGCAGACACTACATGCATTTGCCGACCATGGCGAAGCGGAAAAACTTATGAGCAGATCCGATTCAGCAGCAGAAGTAATCTTTCAGAAAATGATGGCTTGTTCTATAAACCATTTGGTTTTGGCCGAACAATTACAAAATGAAGGTGCTGAAGCTTTTACACAATCCTGGAACCACCTGATGGAAACCATTAACGAAAAAAGATCCCGGCTTTAAAAAAACTGGCAACAACTAATCCATATCCGTTACAAGAAACTCAGGTAGTCTCCGGTGATTTGTTCCCTGCTCAAATGCAAAGGCAATTTCGAGCAGGACAGGTTCACTCCAGGCGCGGCCAAAAATGGAAATTCCTACAGGCAGATTCTCTACAAACCCCATGGGGAGTGTAATGTTGGGATAGCCGGCGTGTGCTGCGGGAGATGAACTTCCTAACTGAAAACTGTCGCCATTTACCCAGTCGGTTTTCCAGGCAGGACTACCTGTAGGTGCAATAATGGCATCCAGATTATGCTCATTCATAACTCTGTCGATACCTTCTTCGCGGGCACCTTTGTGCATGGCGGCCAAAGCATCTTTATATTCCTGGGAATCAAGACTCCCTTTTTCCTGAGCCATTTCAAGGTAAACCTGATTGTAATATTTCAAGCTGATTTCATCGGCTTTATTGAATTCAATCAACTCTTCAAGACTTTTTACAGGTGCATCAGGACCCAGGGATGCGAAATACTTATTCAGTCCGTCCTTATATTCAAAAAGCATTACCTGGAAAGCATGATTACCTGTTCCCGGTGCTGATACCTGGTCGATTTCAATGATTTCAGCACCCTGACCTTTCATAAATTCTACAGCCTGAAGCATTAGTGTATCCACTTTGAAGTTTCTTCCTCTTGCAGCTGTAAAAAACCCGATACGCTTACCCTGCAAACCATCAGCATTCAGAAATTGGGTATAGTCGGTATGGAAATTCCCTTCGCTGAGCAATGTAAGTTCATCATCCGGATCAATTCCGGTCAATACTCCCAATGCAGTGGCTGCATCTTTAACGTTTCGCGCCATGGGTCCGGCAATATCCAGGCTATAAGAAATGGGAATGATGCCGCTTCTGCTTACCAGACCAACTGTGGGTTTTACACCCACAATCCCATTGGCATGTGATGGGCATACAATAGAGCCATTGGTTTCAGTACCAATGGCAAAAATGGTAAGATTAGCCGATACGGCTGCTCCAGACCCTGAACTGGAACCACAGGGATTACGATCCAGTACATATGGATTTCTGGTCTGCCCTCCTACTCCACTCCAGCCACTGCTGGAAAGTTCACCCCTGAAATTGGCCCACTCACTCAGATTGGCCTTACCTAAAATTACTGCACCGGCTTCCCTGAGCTTCTGGGCTAAAAAACTATCCTTCAAAGGGAAAGAATTGGCCAGAGCCCTTGAACCCGCTGTGGTGGGCATTTGATCATGTGTGTCAATATTGTCTTTAAGCAGGACAGGGATACCATGTAGGGGACCTCTTGATTTTCCTTCTGCCAGTTCCCGATCCAGTTCAATGGCAATTTCCATTGCATCGGGATTTAGCATAATAATGGAGTTCAATGCCGGACCGGATTTGTCAATGATTTCAATACGATCCATGTATAGCTGAACGACTTCTGTAACAGTATAGGACCCATCAGCATAGGCTTTTTGAAGTGTTTCGATATCCATTTCAAGTAGCGGAAAATCAGATGTTGCCATTGAAAGCCCTCGTTTATCGCTATTACAACTCACCATAAAAAGAAACAAAAACAATAGCAGGCTGGTGATAATTCTTTTCTTTATTTTGATATCAATGTTATACATCATGTTTTTTGGTCGTGGGCTTTCTTTTTCCATCGTTTCAGTATTAGGATTTTATTAAGCTAATGTAAACATAATTTAACTTTCTTACAGCAGAATCAAAATTAAGGATTCTGTAAGGAATAAATTATTAATAATTTGCTAATGATTTTGACTAAATTAGCTTACATTTCATAGAACTCCCGGAAAGTATAATTTACCTATAAACCATTTGAAAATGAACTTTACGGATATTTTGACCAATGAAAATTATAATATTATCCTGTTATATATTGGATTTATTATTTTGGTTGCTACATTATTCCCGCGATTCTTATCAAATTATATCATTACTGCTCCAATAGCATACCTGGCATTGGCAATACTAGTTTTTATTTCATTTGAAAACAGTCCGTTGCCTCATCTGGCAGAAAATCCCTATTATGGTAAGCGACTAACCGAATTCGGTGTTATTGTTTCACTTACCGCTGCCGGTTTGAAGATCAGACGACCTTTCAGATGGGCTACCTGGCGTATTTCGTTCCGCTTACTGATTTTTACCATGCCACTAACCATAGCATTAATATTTTTATTCGGCTGGGGTATGCTTGGTTTCGCTCCCGCCACAGCTATGCTTTTGGGTGCTGTTATTGCACCTACCGATCCGGTTCTTGCATCGGACACACAAACTACCCCACCTCTCCAGGATGATACCTCCAGCGCCCGGTTAGCCTTGACAACCGAAGCAGGATTAAATGACGGACTGGCTTTTCCTTTTACCAATATGGCCATAGCGATGGTTTTAATCGGGATTCAACCCGGCGAATGGTTTCTGAACTGGTTCTATATTGATTTTTTATATAAAATAATTGTTGGTGCATTAATAGGCCTTGCAACAGGTTGGTTTCTGGCAAAAATTATTTTCTTAAGCCCAAAACCCAAAACACATGAGTCAGCTCTTACCGTTGGACTTCTCGCTCTAAGTCTCACTTTGGTACCTTATGGGCTGGCTGAATTATTTCATTCATATGGTTTTATTTCGGTTTTTGTTGCAGCATGCATGTTTCGTCAACAGGAATCAACACATAGTTACCTGGAAATCCTGCACGATTTTTCTGAAGAGATGGAAAAAATTATGGTAGCTATTCTCTTTACAATAGCCGGTATTTATGTGAGTCACGGATTTTTAGATGATTTTCAGTGGTATATGATTCCAGCCGCCCTTGTTATAGTTTTTTTAATTCGCCCTATAACAGGTTATATCAGTTTAATAGCAACAGATCTTCCCAGGAAGAAAAAATGGATCATATCTTTTTTTGGTATTCGGGGTATAGGATCTATTTATTACCTGCTTTACGCCTTTTACCATGCTGAATTCGAACAGGCAAAGCAAACTCTTGCTCTTGTAACGGTAGTAATCATAATCTCTGTTTTTGTACATGGCTTGTCGGCACGACCTGTAATGAAAAAATGGGTGCCTGAATAGAAGTAAACTGCTTGAATCAATTATTTATAGGCACAATTATGAATATTATTATTACCAGTTTAATGCAAAAGCTATTTTAAAAAAAAGGGATTGCGAACAAATCACAACCCCCTTCTCCAGGATGTTAATTATAATTATTTCCTGATCGCTTTTAATCTGACCGTCTTACCGGATTTGGCAGTTGCAATTATTAAATAAATACCAGGAGCCCATTGTGATGTTTCAAGTCTGAAGTTTGTCTCATCGTTTAACGAATTTAGGTAATATACTCTCTGACTATTTGATGAGATCACTTCCAGGCTTTGCCAATTGCGTTCTTTGTTTAATGTAATGATCAGAAAATCATCAAAAGGAACAGGATAAACTTTGCTTTCTGAATTATTATTTATATGTTGAACATTAGTAGTAAGCTCAAAAATGTGGCAAATAGTTTCTTCACATTCTGAATCACTAAAAGCAGTCATACATACTTCATAAACACCTGCCTGGGCAAAAGAATGCTGCGGATTTTCATCTTCTGAAAAGTTACCATCACCAAAATCCCAGTAATAGTTTATTGCTCCCTGACTTTCATTGGTAAAAAATACGTCAAGGAAATCCGCTTCAAAACTGAACGCTGCTTCGGGCAATGGATGAAAAAACACGGGATTCGGAATTGCAGGTACAGGTGAACGGCGGCGTCATCACGGTTACCTACCCTCCGCATCAGAGTCAGGTCAGCAGCGCAATC
>CAYXIT010000021.1:0-12864 GCA_964465275.1 uncultured Bacteroidales bacterium
ACTTTAAGCTTCTCTAATTTGATTACTTGGTTTTCGTTAATCAGTTCTGTTGAATCGATCCCGAATTGCTCAAAGGATGCCCTGATGCCCTCATTGTAAAACTCTTCAGCACTGCCATTTATAAATCCTTTTTGGGCAGCTTCAGCTTTCATGAAGGATGCTTCGGCATATGTTACAAGAAAATGCGGAGTATTATCCTGTATAAAAAACTGACCGATGTTACAATAATTGGGTCTGTAAAAAGTAGTATACAATTCAGAAAGTTCTGAATGGGGTTGCCCGTTGGGCAGTCCTACATATTCACCATTTGCATTGGGTTCGGCAAATACTTCCAGTCGCGGGTCGGTTAAACCATCTAGAATATCAAACATGGTTTTGCTCAGTCGGACTTCATGCCAACCATAAACAAAAGCCAGTGGGTTTTTTACATGATACGTAGGCCCGTCGGGGTCTGGAATAATCTGAGCTGTATGCTGATGACTGTTCATGGTTTCATTTACATCGATATTTTGCAGATAGGGAAGTATTTCTTCACCGAATTCAGTAGTATTGGATGCTCTTAAGCCCAATCGAAGTTTCATGGTATTGGCAAAGCGGATCCATTTATTAAGATCACCCTGGAAAAGAACATCTGCCTGACCATAGCCTTCATATCCAAATTCCTGGTATTGTTTTATCATATTGATTGATACTTCAAGTTCGCTGAACATTTGCAGATATACATCCTTCTGTGCATCAAATGCCGGTCTTATACTGATAAATGCTTCTGAGAGTGGCATATCGCCATACATATCAGTAACCTGTTGTACCATATACACATTCCAGATTCGCGCTACCGCTTCTTTGATCGGGTTTTCAAGTTCACGCGACAGGTTAATTACATGAAAGTTGTAATGTAAAGGAGCAAAGCTTGACCGGGCATAATACCAATCCCAAACCACATTCCAGGCACGGGGTTCATAATTATCAGATGTGAAATTCGGGCCCGTTTGAATATTGGCAAAATGTTGGGCATATACCGAACCGGATATCTGGTGCATCCACTGCCATGCAGCCACACTCAAACCTGAACCAGTTACAAGAGAACGCGTAAACAGAGAATTGGGATCCATCTGATCACTGGTGGTTTTCGGACGGTCCAGTTCTTCGAAATCTTTGGTGCAGCCTGCTATTAGAAATAGTCCTGCAAGAGCTATATATAAAGTTTTCCTGATCATAGCTGAAATAATTTTGCGTTTTACAATGATATTTTAAGATTCACACCATAACTGCGCATCTCGGGGTATGCGTACACTTCAAAACCTGTATTATTTCCTGTTCCGAAAGAAGATTCAGGAGATATATTTTCTGTATTACGCATAATATAAAACAGGTTATTGGCAAATACTGAAAGTGAAACTTCACGAAACGGGGTATTGTTCAGCAGGTTCTGGCCCAGGTTGTAACCCAGTGAAAGCTGCCGGAACCTAACGTAAGAAGCATCATAAACAAAAGCTTCATGAATACGAGAAACCCTTGCCCAGTATTTTTGAGGATCAACGGCATATTCACCCTCTACACCATTTTTCACACCATTAACCAAATATCCCATGTTGAAATCTTCGGGGTTAATGTTGGGATCTGCAGCAGCCAGTTCCACTGCCCTGTACCAGTCGTCACGACCTTCTTCGGTAAAGGCAAGTGTGCCAAATTCAGCCCCCATCATATTGGTGACGGAGAAAATATCATGGCCCAGCTTGGAGTCAATCTGGAAACCGGCAAAGATTCTTTTGTAGGAAAACTGTGAGCTGAAACCCCATAAAATATCGGGGGTTGAATTACCGATGATATTGTCAATCAGAACAGCCTGATTTTCATCGGTTTTGATGATAGGAAGGTTTTCGGAGTCGAGAAGGATCCTGCCCTGTTCGTCCCTTGCAAATGCACTTCCCATGATCACTCCGGCCGGTTGTCCCATCATGGCAACAATTCTTACACCTGATTGACCCAGTGCCTGACTCTGCACGATCATGTCAATATCTTCACTGATCTCTTCCACAACACTCCATTGCCGGGTAAAGTTGGCACTTGCCGACCATGAAAAATCGCGCCCTTCAATGATACGATAGCTGGCAAACAGCTCAAATCCTTTGTTGTTAACAAATCCGGAGTTAATAATCCCTGTGTTAAATCCTGAAGAAGGAGCCAATGGGTTTTCAAATATCTGATCACGGGTACCGGTTTGGTAATAAGCTATATCAGTTCTAAGCCTGTTGCCAAACATAATAGCTTCAATTCCTATTTCCGGACTGATTGTTAATTCAGGCTGTAAACCGGGGTAAGGGCGTGTATCGTTGAAAAAACCATAGGGTAAACCCTGAAACTGATTGGGAGTTGTTCCGTACAGAAAATATCTCTGTCCTACGCGGTCACCCCCTGAACCCACAGTAGCAAATGATCCCCTTAGTTTAAGCATATCAAAATATCCGGGAAGTTCAAAAGTTTCTTCCAGTAGCCAGCTTGCACTCACTGAAGGGTAGTGATAAGGGTTATTTTCAAGCGCCAGAACCGAAGTCCAGTCGGTACGCCATGTGAAATCCAGGAAAACCATTCTTCGGTAATCCATACTTAACAGACCGTAAAGGGAGTGTATCTCCTGGTCGGAGATTCCGTTGGTAGAGATGGGGTTCTGAAAGTTCTGAATCACATAAGGACCATACTCATTGATCAGACCACTTTCCGATGATGCAGTAAGTCCTCTGAATTTTCTTTGCATTATGTTACCACCGGCAGAACCTCTTAAAGTAAAATCGCCCCATTGATTTCCCGCAGTAAGCAGGAAGTCGTAGTTCCCTTCCATGCGATTATGCCTGTTCCAATTACCTGTGGCCCGTCCTTCGGCCTTATAGTAAGTGTTGTGAGCAGTAATTCTTTCTCTCTGATCCTGGATATAGTCCATACCGGCTTTCATGATTAATTCCAGATCAAAATCAAGATCCAGCAATTTGCTAAAATCAAAGTTCAGGCTCACAATTCCGAGAAGCCGATCACGGGTATCATTGTTTGTATTGAGTTCAGTTGCCCAGTAAGGGTTTTGCAACAGGGGAGAAGATGCAAAACTGGGTTCAGGTTGGTTAAGAGAAATCGTACCATCTGGATTCACTAAGTAATCACTATTCCAAACTACAGGAAGTCCGGTAATAGTTTGATAATTTTTGAGTTGCGACATGTTTACAGATGCAGGCATAAGAGTCATCAGGTAAATGGGGTTATCGGGTGAACCTGCCAGATTGGGTCTGTTAACAGCATCCTGGGTAATATAGTTGGCCCTGGCATCAAGAGTTAAAAAATCAGCGAGCTGTGAGTCGTATCGCAGGTTGAATGACTTTTTATCAATTTCGTTTGTTCTGATCAAACCATCGCTCTGGTTCCATGCTGCAGAAAACAGAATCCCGTTTTTATCATCTCTTTTGTCAATGGTAATGGAATGGTCGATATTTACAGCAGTCCGGAAAAAGTCATCATAGGGATGGGTTTTAACAGGATTAAGTGTCTGGGTCTCGTTCAGGAAGTTATTTACCTGTTGTCCGTTCATTTTTATACCCCAGCTTCTTGGGTTAAGACGGCCAAAGCTACCACCTGCTCCTTGCGAATAATTGGTTTGAAAGTCTGGTTTAATCAAAGGAGTTTGGCCAGAAACCATTGCCTGGTAGGTAATACCAATGCCTTCCCTTTGGGTACCCGTACGGGTGGTTATCATAATAACTCCATTTTGGCCACGGGCACCATATAGTGCTGATGCCGCACCACCTTTCAGCACCGAAATGGACTCCACATCATCGAGATTAATGTTGTTGATGGCATTTCCGTAGTCAAAACCCCCGAAAAGACCACCTGAAGAACCACCTGAATTATCAATAGGTACTCCGTCTACAACAAATAAAGGGTCATTTGAACCGGTAAGTGAATTAGCTCCCCTGATGAGTATTCGTGAGGAACCTCCTGCACCACTGCCTGATTCAGCGATCTGCAAACCGGCAATTTGGCCTGCCAGTCCTGTTAAAGGACTGATTCTGCTGGCATTTGAAAGAGCTTCGCCGTCAACCTGTTGAACTGAATACCCCAGTGCTTTGGCTTCACGTTTTATACCCAGCGCTGTAACTACAACTTCGTCGAGTTGTTCTATGGCTGAAGTAAGAGTTACTTCTATAAAATCAACTCCATAAATATTTACTTTCCGGCTCATATAGCCAATAAAAGAAACTTCAATTTCTGTATCTGCAGGTTGCAACTGGATAGAAAAATTACCATCAATATCCGTTGTTGCTCCTCTTGTAGTTCCTGGTACAACTACTGTTGCTCCGGGCAGTGTATTACCATCAGTATCGAGCACTATACCAGTGAGTGTCCTTTGGGCAAAACCTGCTGATGCAGTGGTTAGCAGCATTAAAAGCACTAACAGGCGGTTAAAGGTCTTAATTCGCATACAACAACTATTTTATGTTAAAAAAAGCAATGGCTTTGTTTATTATTGCCATTGCTATGATAATTTATCAGTTTTTAATCAGTTCAAAATACTCAAATACTAAAGCTCCTGCCCCTTTAAGTCCTGCCAGATCGCCTAGTTCAGAAAACTCAATATTGCAATAACGCAATGAGCTTACCAGGGCCGAACTTGAAAGCCCGGTTTTTACCGGATCAAGCAGAAGGTCTTTCAGTTTGGCAAATTTTCCCCCGATAATGATAAGTTCAGGGTTAAGCAGGTTTATAATATTACCCAATGCATGTCCGAGTTTATAACCCATCTCCTGTACCAGTTTAATTGACAGGTCGTCGCCTTCAAGTGCAGCAAGAAGTATGTCATCATATCTTACAGATGCACCATTTTCGGGCAATTCAACAATAGTCTTTTCACCCTGGCCTATTTTCTCCATGAAATTTTCTTCCAGTGCAAATCCCCCTACATCATTACCGAGGCAGCCTTTTTTTCCGCAAAGACACATTTTCTGTTTGTTTCCAAACTGCATATGACCAAGTTCACCGGCAAAACCCAATCCTCCATTAACAATCTTGTTGTCGACAATCAGGCTTGTACCCAAACCACGACTCAGGTTAATAACAATTGCATGATTTGCTTCACGGGCTTTACCAATAATTCTTTCAGCCTGTCCGAAGCAGCGCGTATCATTATTCAGGAATACCGGTATGTCAAATATTCCTGAAAAATATTCGGCAAGGGGTTGTTCCATGAAATTGAAGAAATTCAGAGATTCGCCGGTTGAACTTTTTACCCTGCCAGTAATTCCCATACCCATACCAAGAATAGTATTTTCACTGATCCCTGAATTATTAAGGCATTCAATTATAAAAGATTCTACCTTGTCAAGACATTCCTGTGTGTTTTCCAGAGTAAAATCTGTTTTTTGCCTGTAATAAACGGTGTTAAGGCGTGAGTCAATAATACCGACAGAGATTCGTTTCAACAGGATCTCCACACTCAAAGCATAAAAATTTACATTCTTTAAAGCATAGATGGCCGGTTTACGACCGTTCAGTGTTTCCTTTTTGCCCGCTACCGTAAGAAAGCCTTCTTCCTGAAGTTCATTTACGAGCTTAATACCGGTAGGAGCACTTATTTTCAATTCTTTGCAAATGTCAGGAACCGTTATACCGTGTCCTTTTTGCGATATAACCTGAATGATTCTGAGTTTTTGCTGCATCAGGCGGCTTTCATTCGTGATCTCTGTATAATTGCCGTTGAAAATTGCCTTCATGAATTCTTTTTTTATTTATGAAAAGTTTTGATTATCAGACGTATAGTTTTTGTAAAACTTTCCATAAAAATAATACAAAAGCAGGTTAATAAAAAGGAAAAATAAATAGTTTATTAAACCTTGCATTCTTGATTTAAAATGCAAGTTTATTAAAGAATTTACAAATTTCAAAGTATTTTTTAATTTATTTAAAAATATAGAATTTATTTCGAGTTAAAGCAACTGTTGTTATATATTATAAGTATATTGAAATCAACAGTAAAGGTTTAAAATATATGCAAAACTATGACAAAAGATACAAGCTTGATAATATGATTTAACTGAATGATCAGTTTCATTTTTTATTTTTTAATATGTTCTGAAACAGAACTGTAAGCATTTACAGGCAATATAATAGAGTATTATTAATGTTATGATTAAAAAAAATATTAATTTGCACGCTCTTGAGCAATAATAAAGATGATTAGTTCACTCATTGAATAAACAAATTATGCTTGAATTAAAGGAAAGAAGCCACAAAAAAGTTTTTGCATTGATTCGTGCCCAGGGACAAATTTCGGGAGCCATGCTTGCCAAGCAAACTGAGATGCAACCATCTTCATTGGTTTATATATTGCGACACCTGAAAGAAAAATCATTGATTTGCGTGAGCGGTTATGGAAATTCAACTGAAAAAGGTGGGAAGCGGCCTGTTTTATGGCAGGTAAACCCTGATTATGGAAATATTCTGGGCCTTGAGATCATGCGAAATTCAATCAGGGCTGTAATAGTTAATCTGGCCGGAGATATTCTGATGAAAGTTGAAAAAGAATTCACATCCGGACGAACAGAAAAAACAATAACCCGCATACTTACTACCATTTCAGAGATCATAACTGAAACTTCAAATTTACCCGGCAAACTATTGTATATCTCTCTTGCAGTTCCGGGTATAGTTGACCCGGTTACTCACCGGATCATATATTCCTTCGGCCTTAAGCTTGAAGATTTTGACCTTAAGAGTTATGTTACTGAACGTTTTAATATCCCTACAGGCATTATCAATGATGCTAATGCAGGAGCTTTGGGTGAACAATGGTTTAACAGGGGTGAAAACATTATTAATAACATTTTATATATCATGTACAATCCACTTGCCGGAGGCATGGGGCTGGGAGTTGTTTTAAATCAGAAACTTTACACCGGTTCAAATGGAATAGCAGGAGAGATATTCTCAAGAGTACCTTCATTACGGCAAATTATTGAGGAGAAAATGCATGAAATTGACAGTAATGTCATTTTACTTCCTGTAAACCGTCCAACTGATGAAATTCAGATATCTGACCTGTATGCATATTCAGGTAAGGGATGTAAATTAAGCAGGGCCGTGCTGGCAGAATTAAGCAAACAGGTTGCAAAGGAAATCAGTAAAATAACAGGATTGTTTGATCCTGAGAGAATCACACTGGGTGGGGATCTGAGTATTTGCGAAAATCTCTGTTGCGATGAAATTATGAATGCCTTAAAAGATCTGCTGGAAAAATATTATCCTTTCAGGATCAGGATACCACGGGTTGATTATGCTAAAACGAAAATCTTCTCTGCTGCAACAGGAGCAACTGCACTATACTTGTCCGATGAACTAACTTATTGAATACACTTATTTTTATTTATATGTTTACTGATTTGCAAAAAACACCGGGAATTCTCAAGAAATTACATATAATGTTAATTTTTTTCATTGTGCTTTCATTTACCTCTTGTCAAAGATCGTTGCGCAGCTTTTACCAGGAGGGTGTTTCACACGAGCTGGCAGCATACAGGGGCAAACAGGTTTATGATGTGCACTATGATCTTTATTTCCATGTACCCGAAAATAAAAATGAAGTCGTAACAGGAACCGCTAAAATTTATTTTAAGCCTTTAAAAGCCAGGCATGGTCTTATTATTGATTTTCAACCCGGTGAAGACTATATTCATGCAATTAAAATTAACGGAACAGATGCTGATTATAATTTCATGAATGGTCACATTTATCTTGATGCCAACGGGTTTGTCCCCAGGCAGGAAAATATTGTAGAAATAGATTTTACTTCTTCTGATCAGGCATTGAACCGATCTGATGGTTTCATGTATACATTTTTTGTTCCCGACAGGGCTTCAACAGCATTTCCCTGTTTTGATCAGCCTGATATAAAGGCAACTTTTGATCTTACTCTTGATATCCCCACGAACTGGACAGCCATAAGCAACGGGCCGCTGACATCTGATGATCCGGGTGAAAGTGTAAAAAGGCTTTCATTCAGTCTGGCCGATCCCATAAGCACCTATGTTTTTTCTTTTGCTGCCGGGGAGTTTAGCCAAGATTCCCGGGTAAAAGATGGATTCACCATAAATATTCTTCACAGGGAAACCGATAAGGAAAAAATTGAGCGCAACATTTCAGATATTTTTGATCAGCATTTTCATGCTTTGAAATGGATGAAAGAATATACCGGTATAGACTATCCTTATGAAAAATTTGACATGGTAATCCTTCCGGGATTTCAATACAGTGGCATGGAACACCCCGGGGCAATATGGTATCGTGATACACGATTACTTTTGGATGAAAATCCACCTATTACCCGTCAGATAAGCAAAGCAAGTTTGATTGCCCATGAAACAGCACACATGTGGTTTGGTAACCTGGTTACTATGAAATGGTTCGATGATGTGTGGCTGAAAGAAGTATTTGCCGGATTTATGGCTGATAAAATGGTAGAGGAGATGTTTCCGGAAGTAAATCACCAGTTGCAGTTTATGATTTCTCATTACCCGAAAGCATATTCCATTGATCGCACACGGGGAACACATCCAATCAAACAGGAACTGGAAAATATGAAAATGGCAGGGACTTTATATGGGCCAATTATATATAATAAAGCACCCATAATCTTCCTGCAACTGGAAGAGATCATGCAGCCTGCTGGTTTTCGTGCAGCTGTAAGAGAATATCTTTCAGCTTTTTCGCATGGTAATGCTGACTGGGATGATCTTGTAACCATTTTCGACAAACATTCTGATAAAAATATTTCAAACTGGAGCAATGCATGGGTTTACGGAAAAGGTATGCCTTTGGTAACACATAGCATTGAACGTAAGAATGATGGGTTTATATTAACGGTTGATCAGCAGTCACCCGAAAGCGAAAACCTTTCATATTCCCAATTGCTTTCGGGGTATTTGATGGTTAATGATCAATTATACCCAACCAGCTTTTTTATGGAAGCAGGTAAATCAGATGCACAGCAATTTGAAAATAAAACCAAACCTTTACTGGCACAGCTGAATGCCCGGGGTATGGGATATGGTTTTTTTGAGATGGAAAATGAGGAAATTGCTTTTGCCGTAGAAAATATTCATCGCATTGAAAATGAAGATATAAGATCTGCTCTGTACCTGAATATGCATGAAAATTTCCTTAACGGGAAAACAGATATGAATCTGTATTTCGATTTTTTACTGGATGCTCTCTGGTACGAAAGAAATCAACAGTTGCAGGGCTACCTTCTGCCCAATCTGGAAAGTGTTTGTCTGAACTTCCTTGATTATGAAAATGAACCATTATACAGTGGCAAGGTGAATTATATTTTATGGAATTCAATGCTTAATGATGAAATAACTGCAAAGGAGTTGTTTTTTGAAAGCTGGATAAGGCTTGCCCGGGGAATGGAAAACACCGAAAAACTCATCAGGATATATGACGGTGATATGGCCATTGATGGGCTCACTATAAGCGACCAAAACCGCACACAACTGGCACTGGAAATAGCAATGCGTTTGCCTGGTGATTTACGATTCCCTTTTTCAGAACTGGATCGGATTCAAAACCCCGATCGGAAAAGAAGGTTTGAGTTCATTATGCCGGCTGTTTCGCATGAAAAATCTGTAAGAGACGCTTTTTTCGAAGAACTGAAGATTGCTGAAAACCGCAATCCCGAACCCTGGGTGCTTGATGCCTTATATTTCCTGCATCACCCGCTTCATGAGGGGCAAGGATCAGATTATATTCGTGAAAGTCTTCAGATGATTGAGGAAATACAAAAAACCGGTGATATTTTCTTTCCACAGAACTGGTTGAATGCCACTTTAAAAAATTACAGGGGCAAAGATGTTTCAGAAATTGTGGAAACTTTTTTGAGTAATAATCCTGAACTTCCTCAGAATCTCAGGTTAAAAGTTCTGCAATCAGCCGATATTGCTTTTCGTTCGGCTGAAATGCAGTAGTAAAATCATATTTCTTCCCTTTGCTGGTTTACCCGTTTTGATATACCGATCGATATCTCGTATAATACGTATAGCGGTATACCAACCAGTATCTGGCTGAATACATCAGGTGGAGTAATGATGGCCGATAAGGCAATGATAAGAATAAATGCGATTTTCCGGTTTTTCTTCATGAATTCCGGAGTAAGTAAACCTACCCGACTCAAAAAATAAACAATCACCGGAAGTTCAAAAACAATACCTGTGGCAAAAGTTACCATGGTAACAGTAGTAATATAAGATCGCAGAGCTATCTGGTTGGCTACCATGCTGCTAACCTGGTATGACCCGAGAAAATTTATTGTAAGCGGGGCAATAATAAAATAACTAAAAGAAACGCCTGTAAGAAAGAGAAAGGATGTTACAAATACCGCACCGCGGCTGTTGGCCTTTTCACGGGGATGTAAAGCCGGCTTAATAAATTTCCATAATTCCCATAAAATGAATGGAAAAGCCACTATAATTCCTACAATAAGTGAAACAACTATATGGGTTTTAAACTGCCCTGCGAGTTCAATATTTATTATATCAACCGGCTTCTGATTAATACAAAGTGCCGGAGCTGACAACAATTCGCCCATAAAACAGAAAGCCCTGTTGGTGATGAAATAGGGTTCTTTGGGGGCAAGGATCACATAATCAAAAATGATATCTTTGGCAATAAATGCTCCAATTGCCAGCAAAACAACCGCCAGTGCCGACCTGATCAGGTGACCCCTCAATTCTTCAAGGTGCGACCAGAATGACATGGTGTTACCCTCTTCAGTTTCTTTATTATTTTCTTTCCTGGCCAAGGCTGTTTAGCTGATATTGATTTTTAAGGCGCTAAATTAATATAGTTTAATCAATTTTCAATTTTCAAAATTCTCTTAAGGAATTATCCGATAGCAGAAATGAAAGCTGATATTATTTTTTATTGAATAAAAAAAGGCTGTTTCATGGTTGGAAACAGCCTCGGATTTTTTAAAAGTATCTGCATAAAGCAGTCATCAGAACTTATGCTGGGTGAATTGCCTCAACCGGGCAAACATCTGCACATGCTCCACAGTCGGTACATACATCAGGATCAATTTTATAGATATCTCCTTCAGATATTGCGTCAACGGGGCATTCATCGATGCAACTGCCACAAGCAGTACAATCTTCAGTGATTACGTAAGCCATTATTGTCAGTTTTTAGTTAGTAAAAAGGGTTAATTCCACTTGCAAAGATAAAAGCTTAAATTGAACTGCATACATAATTTTTATGCAAAGGGCTAATTTGAAATTGTTTTAAATAAAGCATGGAATATCTGATGATATTATGAACAGATAATACATAGTTTTTAACAGGCTGAAAAAAAGTATCTGTTTTTTTTGATCAGTTCAAAATTAAACAATTAACTTCGCAGACCATAAGGCATTAGCTACAAAAAAGCCTGTAAAAACAAGGCTTTCATAATATATAACCTAAAGAAAGATTGGTTGATCAATGTTTTATTCAACTATGTATGAGAATCACCCTTAAATCCAAATACAATCAGTAAAGATCAAAACAAAACAATTATGGCAAAACAAATGAATATAACGGAATTAGAAGATGTTGTGGTGAAGTTTGTCGGTGACTCCGGAGATGGTATGCAATTAACCGGTACACTATTTTCCGATACAGCTGCTCTTGCCGGCAATGATCTTGCAACATTTCCTGATTTCCCTGCCGAAATTCGTGCACCTCAGAATACAGTTGCCGGGGTAAGTGGTTTCCAGGTTCACCTGGGCCAAAGAAAAATTTTCACATCCGGCGATATGTGTGATGTGCTTGTCGCTATGAATCCTGCTTCATTAAAAGCCAATCTTAAATGGGCTAAACCCGGAGCAACAGTTATTGTTGATGAATCAGCTTTTGAAGATAAAGCTATTGAAAAAGCCGGTTATAAAACAAATCCTCTGGAAGACGGTAGTCTCAATTCCTATCACCTGATCAAAGCTCCTATATCGGTGCTTACAAAGGAAAGCTTGTCGGATGTTGATATTGACAAGAAGATGGCTGAAAAAACCAAGAATATGTTTGTTCTTGGCATGATGTATTTTCTTTTTCAAAGAAATCTTGACAGTACTCTTGATTTTATTCTGAAAAAATTCAGCAAAAAACCTGAAGTCGTTCAAGCCAATCAAATTGCTCTTAAAGCGGGCTACAATTACGCAGAAACCATTGAAGCAATAGCTTCCACGATAAAGGTTGGCCCTGCACCTATGGAAAAAGGGCGTTACAGGAATATCACAGGAAACATAGCAACGGCGTGGGGTTTACTTGCAGCTTCTGAGAGAAGCGGCAGGCCATTGTTCTTAGGGTCATACCCTATTACTCCTGCTACTGAAATTCTAATGGAACTTTCAAAGCACAAATCATTGGGAGCCAAAGTTTTTCAGGCAGAGGATGAAATTGCCGGCATATGCTCAGCAATAGGAGCAAGTTTTTCCGGTTCAATGGCTGTTACTACTACCTCCGGCCCCGGGTTATCGCTAAAAAGTGAAGCATTGGGACTGGCAGTTATTACAGAACTGCCACTCGTTATTGTTGATGTGCAGCGTGCCGGTCCATCTACTGGTATGCCAACCAAAAGCGAACAAAGCGATCTGTTGCAGGCTCTCTTTGGCCGTAACGGAGAAGCTCCGCTTATTGTAATTGCAGCATCAAGCCCGGCCAGTTGCTTTTATTTTGCTTACATGGCTGCAAAATATTCTATGGAGCACATGACCCCTGTTCTTTTATTAACTGATGGGCAAATGGGATTTGGCTCCGAGCTTTTCAAAATTCCCAAAGTAGCAGATCTTCCTGAAATAA
>CAYXIT010000021.1:12874-16927 GCA_964465275.1 uncultured Bacteroidales bacterium
CCCACCTCTGGCTAAACCCAATGACTCTGATTTCAAACCATACCGGCGCGATCCGGTAACACTTGCACGCAAGTGGGCTTTGCCGGGTACCGAAGGTTTAAGACACAGAATCGGGGGCCTGGAAAAAACCAACATTGATGGCAATGTTTCTACTGATCCGCTTAATCATGAATTAATGGTTAATATCAGGGAAGATAAGGTTATGCGTGTAGCTAATTACATGCCAGAGCAGGAAATATATGGTGAAGAAAGAGGTGATTTGCTGGTAGTGGGATGGGGAGGAACCGAAGGGATGCTGAAATCTGCTGTAGGACAAATGCAAAGGGCAGGACACAAGATTAGTCTTGCACATTTTAATTACATTATGCCACTTCCTAAAAATACCCCGGAAGTCTTTTCAGGGTTTAAAAAAATTGTAGTTTGTGAACTCAATAAAGGTCAGTTTGTGAAATATCTCAGAATGACCCATCCCGAATTCAGGTATGAGCAATACAACAAAATACAGGGTCTTCCTTTCCATGTGAAAGAGCTCACTGAGGTATTCACTAAAACTATGGAGGAAAAATAATGTTAGATAAAAGAATAGAAAAATCACCGGTTCAGTTAACAAAGGATGATTTTGCAAGCGACCAGATGGTAAAATGGTGTCCGGGATGCGGTGGACATGCTATTCTGGCAGCTGTGGAAAATGTATTTCCTAAAATAGGATATCGTAAAGAAAACTTTACCATCGTTTCAGGTATTGGCTGTTCATCCCGTTTTCCGTATTATGTGAATACTTTTGGTTTTCACGGAATTCATGGCAGGGCCACGCCTATCGCAAGTGGTGTAAAAATAGCCAATCCCGATCAGAGCGTATGGATTGCCACCGGAGATGGAGATTCTATGGCCATTGGCGGAAACCATTTTATCCATATCATTCGCCGCAATATTGATGTGAATATATTATTATTCAATAATCAGATCTATGGGCTTACAAAAGGTCAATATTCCCCTACAACACCCATGGGAAAGGTTACCAAAACATCTCCACAGGGAACTATTGAGCATCCATTCGTTACAGCCGGCCTGGTTTTGGGTGCACAGGGAACTTTTTTTGCAAGGGTACCTGATAATAACGTTAAACTGATGACGGAGGTGCTTTATGAAGCCGCAAAACATGACGGAACTTCTGTGGTAGAGATCCTCGAAAACTGTGTTATTTTCAACGATAAGGCTTTCTCTACCCTAACATCAAGAGAAAAGCGCGAAGAGAATCAGTTGATTCTAAAGCATGGAAAGCCTATGATCTATGGCAAGGATCAAGATATGGGCATCATTCTTAAAGGGACAAGCCTGTATGCTGTTAGAATTGGCGTGGGTGGTATTACTGAGAAAGATATACTTGTGCATGACCAGTTCACTGGTGATCCTGGAATCCATCGCATGCTTGGCCGTATGATGGGACCTGATTACCCTGTTGCTATGGGCGTTATCCGGTCTGCCAAAGCTCCTACTTACGATGATATGGTTGAGGAACAAATTGACATTGCCCAAAAATCATCGTCTGTAAAATGTGTTGATGACCTGCTTAATAGTGGCGACACCTGGGAAATTTAATCTGGAATAACACCAGAATGTTTATCAGCCGGCCCGGTCAGTTTTGTCGGGCCGGTTTTTTTAATTACAGAATTATTTCCGGATGGAAAGAACGTTTTACACTTTTTCTCTGAATAATAAACCTGGTTTGTATTCAAACCTGCTTTACTGGGCAAAAGAAAACTATTCATCCTTAGCTTTTCTGAACTCTAACCGGTCGGCGGCAAATGATCCTTATTCATCAGGGTATGATGCAATACTGGCTGTGGGTGCAAGAAAGCATGTTTGTCCTGATGATGGTATTTCTGCGTTTTCAGCCCTGAAAGATTTTTCCGATCTGAACAATGACTGGATTTTCGGATTTCTTTCCTATGATCTGAAAAACCAGCTTGAAAATCTGAAATCAGAAAATGCCGATGGAATCAAAATGCCCCTGATGCATTTTTTTATTCCGGAAATCGTATTTCTTTTCCAGGGAAATGAAGTTAAGATGGGTATACTGAAAGAAAACAAATTCTCTGGCAGGCATAAGGAATTGTGGGAAACAGCTTCAGGATTTACATTTGAAACCGGTAATTCGCAAGTTGAAAAGATCCGGCACCGGGTAAGCAGGAATGAATACATCCGTATTGTTGAAAAAATCAAAAATCATATACAGATAGGCGATATTTATGAAGCAAACTATTGTATTGAGTTTTTCAGTGAAAAGGCAGAAATTGATCCTTTAGATGTATACCTGAAGTTGAATCTGCACAATCCTTCACCTTTTTCGTGTTTTTACAGGATCAATGAAAAATATCTTATTTCTTCATCACCTGAACGCTTTCTCGCCAAGAGAGGCAAGAATCTTATTTCACAACCCATCAAAGGCACTATAAAACGGGGAAAAACTCCTGAAGAAGATGATGTTCTGAGAAATAAATTGTTTTACGACCCTAAAGAGCGAAGCGAAAATGTTATGATTGTTGACCTGGTGAGGAACGATCTTTCGAGATCTGCTGAAAAAGGCTCAGTGAGAGTTGAAGAGCTTTTCGGAATTTATACTTATCCTCGGGTACATCAGATGATCTCAACTGTAACTTCGACTTTGAAAAACAATGTGCATTTTGTGGATGCAATAAGAATGGCATTTCCCATGGGCAGTATGACCGGTGCACCTAAAATAAGGGCAATGGAGTTGATGGAAGATTATGAAGACACACGCCGTGGCTTATATTCTGGCGCTGTCGGATATATTAAACCGGGAAAGGATTTTGATTTCAACGTTATTATACGAAGTATTCTATATAACCATACTGATAAATATCTTGGTTTTATGGCCGGAAGTGCCATTACCATGGAATCTGTTCCGGAAAAAGAGTATGATGAATGCTTTTTAAAAGCCACATCAATGGCTCATGTTATCGGGGCTGATTTAAAACCACAATAATCAAAAAAAAATTCAAATCAATCAATTCCGGTTAACCTTATAAAATCAGGTTTTTTTACTTGTTTATGAATCAAAAAAATCAGTAAAAAACATATTTTTTCTCAAAAGTATTTTACTACCTTGCGGCCGGCAAAAACCAAAGGAATTGAATGATCAAACCGGTTTTTATTCAGTGTTTTCTCAGAAATTATTGCAGAAAAAATGCGCTTGATTTTCAGCCTGATTTTTTAAATAAATATTAAAATTTTAAATTTATTGTACTTAGCCTATGGCCTTAAAGGTGGAATTATCTGCAAATGATATAATGAAAGTTATTAAGGCGTTCAGGGATAACTACAATTATGACTTCAGCAATTATGCTGAGTTATCTTTTAAAAGGCGCATTGAATATCTGTTGATAAGCCATAACCTTTCTGGAGTTGATGATCTGGTTGAAAGAACTGGCAGGGATGAAAACTACTTTAATAAATGTATCAACGATATAACAGTAAATACTACTGAGCTTTTTCGTGATGCTGAGGTATGGTTAAACCTGAAGCATAATGTATTCCCCCTTTTTAAGGATAAATCAAGTATAAGCATTTGGCATGCCGGTTGTTCCAGTGGCGAAGAAGTTTATTCCACACTTATTCTGCTAAATGAAATGAATCTGCTGGAAAAATCGAAGGTGTTGGGTACAGATATTAACACTGATATCCTTGAAGTTGCCAAAAACGGAATATTCAATAAAAGATTGAATAACGGATATTTCGAAAACTACAATAAAGTGTTAAAATCCAATGATTTCATTAGGCAAGAAATACCGGATCTACCTGTTGAGTTTTCAAAATATTTCGAATCTGATAATTCAGGTAAATCCATAAAAGTGAAAAAATTCATCCGTGACAAAGCTGTTTTCCGTTTTCATAACCTGGTTGATGGTCCTGTCTTTTCAAGGTTTGACATCATATTTTGCCGGAATGTTATTATTTACTTCAACCCAATGCTGCAAAACAAAGTCATCAAAAAGTTTTATGACAGCCTTTTTTATCAAGGTATGCTACTGG
>CAYXIT010000021.1:16996-28959 GCA_964465275.1 uncultured Bacteroidales bacterium
AGAATATGCGCGATTAACAATTCACTCTCCAACAAATTGGTATTACATTTGTTTCTTTCCTATAGCATAATATCGCTTTTAAATACATATCTTCTTGCTGTAATTAAAGTACTTGGAAATGAAAAGATTGATCCTTTTTTGGAGTATATTATTATTTGTTCTCTTACCCTATCACGCCCTTGCCGGGGATGATGATAATGATGTTAGTGATTTACCGATACGTGAGCGTATATATGTAGGAGGATATGTGGGATTGCAGTTTGGTACCATAACTGCAATAATTGTTTCTCCCACCATTGCATACAGGTTTACTAACCGGTTAACATCCGGACTGGGTGCTACCTATCAGTACTACCGTGATTCGGGTTTTTCGGTTTTTGAAAATGGACAGCAATCTACCATAATAACAAGTATTTATGGAGGTAATCTGTTTGCTCGTTATACCATCACCCCACAAATATTTGCACAAACTGAATTTGAAGCAATGAACCTCGACTCCCGAATAGGCAGACCACTGGATAATCGTGAAGGCAGATATTGGGAATTTAATTACTTTGCAGGAGGTGGCTACAGGGCAGCGCTTAGTCCCAGAACTTTTCTGAATATTATTGTGCTTTGGAATTTTAACGACGAAAGTCAGATACATAATCAAAATCCGGTAATTCGCCTGGGTGTGGATGTTAGGTTGTAATAAAGGACTAAGTCCTCTCGCCTGGGTTACTTGAAATCATTAAAACTTCATAATTCTGCTTTTTAATTGTGCGGGCAAAACCTTAACGTTACGGAATTGTTTATGTGCATTAATTTTCTTATCATTGGGGAAAACAGGAAAACAATCAATTTATATAAACCAATTTAATCTTTAATATTATGAATAACGCTCAATTCTTTTTTGATCGTCCTCAGAATGAGCCTGTTTATGCTTATACTGAAGGCACACCCGAAAGGATTGCATTGGAAAAGGAACTGGAACGCCAAAGCAATACCCAAATTGAGATTCCTCTGATAATAGGAGGAAAGGAAGTAAGGACCGGAAACTTAGGGGAGGTTGTTAGCCCTCACAATCATGGCAATGTTATTGCCAAATATCACAAAGCCGGTGATAAGGAAGTAAAAATGGCCATAGATGCTGCGCTTGAAGCACATAAGCAATGGGCAGTAATGTCATGGGTAGAAAGGGTTTCTATTGTTTTAAAAATTGCTGAACTCATCAGTAAAAAATACAGAAATCTCATTAATGCTGCCACAATGGTGGGGCAGGGTAAAAATGCTTTCCAGGCAGAAATTGATGCCGTATGCGAAACGGTTGATTTTATAAGGTTTAATGCGCATTATGTTTCTGAAATTTATAATGAACAGCCGCATAGTGAAATTGGCAACCTAAACAGAATCGAATACAGGCCACTCGAAGGATTTGTATTTGCGGTAACCCCGTTTAACTTTACTGCAATAGCATCAAATCTAGCAATGGCTCCCGCCATACTTGGAAATACTGTTGTATGGAAACCAGCAACCACCGCTTTGCTTTCCAATTATTATCTGATGCAGGTCTATAAAGAGGCCGGTCTGCCCGATGGAGTTATCAATTTTATTCCGGGGCAAGGCTCGCAGATAGGTAACATAGTTCTAAATCATAAAGACCTGGCAGGTATACACTTTACAGGAAGTAACGGCACTTTTAATCAACTCTGGAAAGGTGTTGCCAACAATCTTGAGAATTACAAGTCTTATCCCAGGGTGGTAGGTGAAACAGGCGGGAAAGATTTTGTATTTGTTCATCCCTCTGCACGCGTTGATGAAGTTGCCACTGCATTGGTTCGTGGTGCATTCGAATATCAGGGGCAAAAGTGCTCAGCAGCTTCACGTGCATACATACCTGAATCTATGTGGCCTGAACTAAAAAACAAAATTGAAAAAAATATCAGGCTTATCAAAAAAGGTGATGTAAAAGACTTTTGCAATTTTGTAAATGCAGTTATTGATAAAAAAGCTTTCAAAAGCATTACAGGCTATATTGATAAAGCCAAAGAATCAAAAGAAGCTGAAATAATTGCGGGTGGAACGTATGATGATTCTGTGGGGTATTTTATTGATCCTACAGTTATTAAAACATCCGATCCTCACTTTATTACTATGGAAGAAGAGATTTTTGGTCCTGTATTAACCGTTTTTGTTTATAAAGATGATGAGTTTGAAAAAACCCTGGAGCTTTGTAATGAAACTTCTCCGTATGGATTAACAGGATCTATTTTCTCACAGGATCGTTATGCAACAGTAAAAGCGTGCCAGATCCTTCGTTATTCAGCCGGTAATTTTTATATGAATGACAAACCCACCGGTTCTGTTGTAGGGCAACAGCCATTTGGTGGTTCGCGGCAATCCGGAACCAATGATAAAGCAGGTAGTTACCTCAACCTGTTACGCTGGATATCTCCCAGAACTATTAAAGAAACATTTTTGCCTCCAACCGATTTCCGGTATCCATTTATGCATGAGAAAAAATGCGGGTGTTAATAATTCAACAGCTGTAATACTATTAAAAAAAGCCCTGCAATTTAATTTATTGCAGGGCTTTTTTACATTCAGATCTTTTTTTAACATTCCTTCATACTTTTAAGCAAAAGGTTTGTTACGTGTTCTTTTCGTTCATGAATAAAGGTATTAAAATCCTCGGTACTCATTTCGTTTCGATCCATAATAAGTGGCCTTATGGCAAAGGGAAAAGTTATTAAACTGATCATATCTACAAAAAAGTGAGATGGGTCAGTTCTGCGTATAGTTCCTTTTTTTCCCTCCTCAACGATTTGCTGGCTGAATTTTTCAGTGCCATACAGGTTACTGATCATTTTCATTTTGGTAATTTTATCCTGGCTGCGGTGTATTATTGCCATAAAAAACGGTACCAGCAAAGGATTTGAAGTTAGTATATCAATATATGCATTTACATAATTTTGTACTTTTTCTTCAAGCTCCATATCGGAGTCAAGGATTTGGAGAAGATCCCTGGTGTTTTCCTTAACCAGATTTGTAAAGATTGCATCGAAAAGATTTTCTTTGCTTCTGAAATAATAATTCATTAAAGCCAGATTGATGCCGGCTTTTGAAGCAATATCCCTAACGCTCGTCCGATCCACCCCCTTTTCCATGAAAAGTTCTGTAGCTGCGTCAAAGATTTTTTGCTCAGTGTTTTTATTTTTTGCCATAAAATTGTAATGTTAAATTTTGTCTTGGAATAATTGAGCAAATGTAGAAAAAATATTGTTTTAAACTATATTTTAAACAATCGATACAACTTAAATTTATATTTTATTTTGAAAAAATCAGATATTCTTAAGAATCATATACTTTAAAGGGAGTGAAAATGCAGACCAGTTGAATAGCTTTTTATGAATTTATTTACTTTTACCTTTTCAAAAAATGTTGTTTTCCAAATAAATTACAGTTTTTAATTCATTGTATCAAAATGCGAAAAATTTCCGGTTTATCATATCCATTGCTTCTTAGTATATTAAGTGGTTTGCTGTTGTCGCTCAGCTGGCCGGCACGGGGTATTCCTCTGCTCATTTTTGTTGCCCTTGTTCCTTTGTTACTTGCCGAAGATCATATATTAAAAAACCGAATCAAGTATAACAGGTACAGTGTGTTATTATATGCCTGGCTTAGCTTTGCTGTTTTCAACGGACTCACCACGTGGTGGATATTCTTTGCTTCCTTTCCGGGTGTTTTGATGGCAGTATTTCTGAACTCATTTTTCATGGCCATACCTTTTGCTCTTATGCATGCAGCCAGGCGTATTTTACCGGGTAATCAGGGTGTGCTGTCTCTGCTGGTATTCTGGTTAAGCTTTGAATACCTTCATCTTGACTGGGATTTGAGCTGGAGCTGGCTAAATCTTGGTAATGCCTTTGCAACACTTCCCATGTGGGTTCAATGGTACGAGTATACAGGAACCCTGGGTGGAACTGCCTGGATTATTATTTTAAATATTTGCTTTTTTTCGTTATACAAGGCCTGGAGTATACCACTTGAAAAAATATCCGTGCAAAGAAATATTGCTGCTACAGATCTGTCAGAAAAGCAAAAACAAGAAATATTTCTTAAAAACATGGAACAGTACCGTTTGGTTAAGAAAAGAGCCATTATGGGGCTGGTAACATTTTTCTTCCTGATACTGCCAACAGGCATTTCACTTGTTATCTGGAATCGCTACGAGATGCCCGAAGACCCGGTTGAAGTAATAGTTGTTCAACCCGGTCGCGATCCTTATATGAGGCCATCTACGGCGATGGAAGCAAACAAATGGGTTGATGATATGATTGCACTTGCCGACCCACTGATAACGGAAGAGACACGGTTTGTTGTGGCCCCGGAAGCGGCACTTCCTCTGAGTTTATGGTTACACGATAAGGAATCGCATTATGGATATTCAGCTTTGAAGAGACATGCCATGTCGTTTGATTCACTCACATGGGTGGCTGGAGCTACAATGTACAGAATTTATGAGCCGGGAGATGATCTGCCTCCAACTGCTGACAAACTGGGAGAAACAGAAAAGTATTATGATGCCTACAATGCAGCCCTTATGGTCGACTCAAAAGGAAATACCGATCAATATTTTAAATCAAAACTTGTTCCGGGAATTGAACAAATGCCCTTTGCAAAATATCTTCGTTTGCTGGGAAAAGTTGTTGAATATTTCGGTGGAACAGCGGGCAGTATGGGCAAGCAGGACTACAGAGGTGTTTTTGAAGGTGCTGATGGAACCAGAGTTGCGCCTGTAATCTGTTATGAATCAATTTACGGAGCTTACATTAACGATTATATTAAGAACGGGGCTGAATTAATTTTTATTATCACAAATGATGGCTGGTGGAGAGATACTCCGGGTTACAAGCAGCATAATCAGTATGCCCGGCTGAGGGCAATTGAAACAAGACGAAGCATTGCACGGTCGGCGAAAACCGGAATATCAGGATTTATCGATGCAAGGGGAGAGATGTACGAACAAACAAACTGGTGGGAACCGTCTGCCGTAAAGCTTCAAATACATAAAAATGATAAACTGACTTTTTATGTTAAAACCGGTGATTACCTTGGAAGACTGTCGTTTTTCCTTACGATACTTTTATTGCTTTATATGATAACGCAAAAACTTATAAAACGAAAAAGCGGCTTAGGAAAAATTTAATGTGATCAATTTTTTATATCCGGATATTTCTCAAAAAACCCCGCTGTATTTTTGGCTGATTCTTCTACAGTGTAAAAGCTTATACCAAGTTCTCCCACTATTTTTTCATTCGAAAACTGATACCGGCTGTTTGCACTTCTTGCTGTTTCTTTGGTGATCAGGGGATTACTCCCTGTCAACAGGCTTCTGAGTTTTTCAAGTCGCCAGGCAATTTCGCTTAATGTTCTTCCGGCCCGAAAAAAAGGAGGATTTACTTTAGCATACCTGGCAAATATTTCAAAAAGCTCTTTATAACTGATGTTTTCACTGTTAAGAATATATCTTTCATCATGAATATCACTTTCTGTTAAAATTTTCATGGCTTTGGCCACATCTCTTGCATCAACAAACCCGGTAGAGCCGCTGCTGTAAAACCTTAATCCGTCTTTAACTGTGGTAAAAAGGCGTGCACTTGAACGGTCAGGATCGCCAGGGCCAACGATTACCGAAGGATTTACAATAACTACCTGCAGACCTTCTTCCGAACCTCTCCATACTTCTCTTTCTGCCCCAAATTTGCTGATTGAATAATACGAATTCTTTTTTGAAGTTTTCCAGATGAGTGATTCATCAACCCAGGTGCCTTTGTCGGGGCGTCCTACTGCTGCAATACTGCTGCAATGGCAAAACTTCTCAACATCTTCCATAAGGCAGGCATTTACAAGATTTGCGGTACCATCTATATTTATTTTGAGCATTTTGGGTCTTTCAGAAGGCACAAAAGAAACCACTGCAGCACAGTGATAAACTGTTTTCACTCCTTGTAATGCTTCACGTAAACTGAATATATCAGAAAGATCTCCGTCAATCCATTCAATTCGCCGGAATTGTTCAGTGAATTTTTCAGGATTATACCATTCAAATATTTTTTCTGTTATATCAAGCCTGCTTCCCTTACGTTTCAATGCTCTGACCTTTTTTCTGTCAGCTGTTAACTCATATAAGAGATGCGAGCCAACCAATCCGGTTCCTCCTGTTAATAGTATCATATCACAAACCTAATGATTTTTCGGGATGTTTTGTATATTAAATAAAATCTAAAATTTACAGTTTATTAATGCATAGTATGTAATTTTGCAGGCCTGGGTATTAAATATCATGATGTTCAGGGATCATTTTTTTACACCATAATAAATACCAGATTATAAAATTAACTCAAACCTTTTATTGAAACAGCGAATTATGAATTTTGTTGAAGAACTGAAGTGGCGTGGCATGATCCACGATATAATGCCGGGTACTGAAGAGCAACTGCAAAAAGAAGTTACTGCAGCTTATGTCGGAATTGACCCGACGGCTGATTCATTGCACATTGGTCATCTTGTTAGTGTAATGATGCTGAAGCATTTTCAGGTAGCAGGCCATAAACCTCTAGTTCTGGTAGGCGGGGCAACAGGAATGATTGGCGACCCTTCAATGAAATCCACTGAAAGAAATCTCTTGGATGAAGAAACGCTCAGGCACAACCAGGATTCTATTAAAGAACAACTGAAGCATTTTCTGGATTTTGAAAGTGATGCCGTAAATCGGGCCGAAATGGTCAACAATTATGACTGGATGAAAGAATTTTCTTTCCTCGATTTTATCCGTGATGTGGGTAAACATATCACTGTAAATTACATGATGTCAAAAGATTCAGTAAAAAAACGTTTGACCGGAGAATCGCGCGAAGGTTTATCCTTTACTGAGTTTACATATCAGCTGGTGCAGGGTTATGATTTCCTGCATCTTTACAGGGAGAAAAATTGTAAGCTGCAGATGGGAGGTTCTGATCAGTGGGGGAATATAACAACAGGAACTGAGCTCATAAGAAGAAAAACAGGTGGAGAAGCTTTTGCACTAACATGCCCGCTTATTACGAAAGCCGATGGAGGCAAGTTTGGAAAAACAGAGAAAGGAAATATCTGGCTTGATCCTGAGTATACATCGCCTTACCAGTTTTATCAGTTCTGGTTAAACTGTTCCGATGAAGATTCTGAGAAATACATCAGGATATTTACTTTGCTCACCAGAAAAGAGATTGAAAATATAATTGAAGAGCATAAGCAGCAACCCCATTTACGTTTGTTACAAAAAACCCTGGCAAAAGATATTACCATAAGGGTGCATGGCGAAGATCAATTTAATACAGCAGTGGAAGCAAGTGAAATTTTATTTGGCAAGGGGGCTACCGAAACATTGAAAAAATTACCTGAAAATGTATTACTCGATGTTTTTGATGGAGTTCCCATGTTTGAAATAACTAAAAACGAACTCGGGCAGGGTATCGGAATCATTGATTTTCTCGGGTCAGATACAAATATTCTGGCATCCAAGGGTGAAGCCCGCAGAGCACTGAAAGAAGGCAGCATTAGTATCAATAAAAACAAGATCGATGATCAGTTCGTTGTAAATGAAGATGCTTTACTTAACGGGAAATATATTCTGGCACAGCGCGGTAAAAAGAATTTTTACCTGGTTAAGGCTGTGTGAAATTAAATGATAAGCTTAATAATAGATGCTTTAAACCAAACGCCTATGAATGCTAAACCTTTTATTATAAGACATAACCGGATTATAATCTGGGTACTGGTAATACTTTTTTCCGGGTGTACTCCACGCCCGGCATCATTATTTCCTGAAGGAGAAGATATCTTTGGTCTGGCTTCATTAATTGAACTGCAACCTGATGAGACTGAAGTTGTATTGGCAGATTACTTTCATTCCGGTTCCATCAGTAAAATTGATTCGGTGGTTACTCATCCTTCATTACATGGGCGAATTTCTTCCGATAGCAGTAAACTTTTACTCACTGCACGAACACTCAGGGTTCCGCACATTACTGAGGTAAAGGTCTGGCTTAACGGAAAACCATATAGTTTACTTACAAAAAGATCTGCCAGGCAGGAGCATACTTTTACCTTTGAACCTGGAGAATCGCGTTTTCGTAATGTTGCTATTCGCGGTGAGATGACCGAATGGAATCCTGTTCCTATGAATTTGATAGATGGTAAATGGCAGCTTACCCTTAATCTGAACCCAGGTCGCTATCAATATCTTATTGTGGCAAACGAAAAGGATATGCTTGATCCGGCAAACCCTGAAAAAGTTTCCAATAATTCAGGTGGGTACAATTCACTTTTAGAAATCGGAAGTGTTGATAAAAAACTGTTACCTCGAATTTATGCCACAGGCTATGAAGGCAATGATATTAATCTGCAACTGGTAAATGATGTAGATGAAGTGATTGTAATGTGGCAGAACTTCAGGCTTCCTGATGATAATCTTATCCGCCACGGGCAGGGTTTACATCTTTATATACCCGGTGATGCTTTTGAAAAAGAGCGAAGTTTTATCCGGGTTTTTGCATATAACCAACACGGCGTATCCAATGATTTACTCATTCCATTGCAAAATGGATTACCACTCACTGATCCCGGGAAGCTTAACCGCGAAGATCGTGAAGCAACCATTATGTACTTTCTGATGGTTGACAGGTTTTTCAATGGAAACCCCGACCGTGATGATCCTGTTGATGATCCTGAAGTAGCACCACGTGCTAATTTCTATGGGGGTGATCTTGATGGAGTGCTGCAAAAACTAAACGAAGGATATTTCACTGAACTGGGTGTTAATGCAGTGTGGTTTTCTCCCATCACACAAAATCCCCTTGAAGCATATGTTGAGTTTCCTGAACCCAAAAGAAAATACACCGGTTATCATGGATACTGGCCTGTTACCTTAACAACCATTGATCATCGTTTTGGTGAAGATGAAGTGCTGGAAAAACTTGTGAATAAAGCCCATGAGCGCGACATCAGCGTATTGCTTGATTTTGTGTCGAACCATGTACATAAAAACAATCCGCTGATCATTGAAAACCCCGACTGGAAAACCCGGCTCGACTTGCCTGATGGAAGACAAAACATCAGATTATGGGATGAGCACAGGCTTACCACCTGGTTCGATGACTTTTTACCAAGCCTCGACTTTTCAAAACCTGAAGTGATTGAAACAATGGTTGACAGTGCTTTTTACTGGATTGACAGGTTTAATCTCGACGGATTCAGGCACGATGCCACCAAACATGTACCTCTTGAATTTTGGCGCGCATTAACAAAAAAGCTGAAAGAAGAGAAAATGTACCCCGAAAACAAACGACTTTTTCAGATTGGCGAGACCTTTGGCAGCCATGATTTGATAAGTGGGTATATAGGATCAGGTTTACTGGACGGCAAATTTGACTTTAATCTTTACTGGGATGCAAGAGCGGTTTTTGCTATTGATGAAGAATCTTTTGAAAGGTTAGATTACTCGCTTTACCAAAGTTTTAACTACTACGGCTTCCAGAATCTGATGGGCAATATTACCGGCAATCATGATATGCCCCGTTTTATTTCCTATGCAGGAGGCGATCTTAGTTTTGAAGAAGATGATACCGAGCCCGGCTGGGAAAGAGATGTTGGTGTGGGTGATCCTGTGGGTTACGATAAACTTGCTTCACTAACAGCTTTTATCATGACAATTCCTGGTGTACCCGTAATTTATTACGGCGATGAAATAGGAATGCCCGGAGCCAATGATCCCGACAGCAGAAGGCCTATGATCTTTGATGATCTGACCGATAACCAGTTCAAGGTGAAAGAAAATCTTAAAAAACTTACCAGGATCAGAATGTCGAACCTCGCTTTCGTTTATGGCGATTTTAATACACTTAAAGTAACTGATGATATTTATGCATATTCCAGATATTATTTCGGAAACCGGGCAATAGTTGTTTTTAATAAAAACCGTAAAGCCATGGATATTGATATTGATTTATTGCCATCGTTAATGAATGTAAACTGGATATCACATTTTGGTTCTGATTTTACAGTTGAAGGCGATCAGTTGAAAATGAGTCTGGCGCCCAATAGTTTTGAAATACTTACTTATTAATTTTTACAGATGAAATAAGCATGTTTACTTCACTCACACACAGGATGATGTTCATACATGCGATTCCATGTGACCAATTAAAAACAAATTATGAACACATGAAAACCATCAGCAAAAACTTGGCCCTTGTGGCTCATGACAACAGAAAGAAGGAGCTTGTAGAATGGGCTTGCTGGAACAGGGAAATATTGTCAAAACATAATCTTATCTGTACCGGTACAACAGGGAAACTTATAGAAGATACACTTCGTGATAAATGCAAAAAGGGTGATGAGGATATTGAATTTAAGGTAATGAAACTTAAGTCAGGTCCGCTTGGAGGTGATCAGCAACTGGGCTCTCTGATTGTGGAAGGCAAAATCGATATGATGGTGTTTTTCTGGGATCCCATGCAGCAGCAGGCACACGATGTGGATGTAAAAGCCTTGCTACGGATAACGGTTTTATATAATATTCCAACGGCCTGCAACAGGGCAACTGCAGATTTTCTAATTTCTTCCGATCTTTTTGATGGATATTATACGCCGAAGCCCATGGATGTTGATGACTACCTGAACAGACATATTGAACTGTAATCTTTTTATTAACTAAAATTATTGAAAATGAAAAAAAGGATTTGTAAATCTCCACAATGGATGCTGTTTTCAATTGTACTGATGAGCTTTTGGTTTGTTTCATGCCAAATGCAGCAACCGGCAGATGATTCTGTTGACCAACAGGTGAGTACGGTTTCTCATCCTGAATGGAGTAAAAATGCTGTTATGTATGAAGTAAATGTAAGACAATTTACCCCGGAAGGTACATTCAATGCTTTTGCTGAGCATCTTCCCCGTCTTAAGGAAATGGGAGTGGACATTCTGTGGTTTATGCCTGTTACACCCATTGGTGAAGTGGAAAGAAAAGGCACACTGGGAAGTTATTATTCTGTGAAAGATTATACGGATATCAACCCTGAATTTGGTACCATTGAAGATTTTCAAAACCTGGTAAGCCAGATTCACGAAATGGGAATGTATGTGATAATTGACTGGGTGGCAAATCATACGGCATGGGATCATGATTGGACAGAGACCAACCCGGAGTTTTATTATACTGATGAAGATGGAAATTTTACGCCACCACACGGTACTGACTGGTCAGATGTAATTCAGCTTGAATATGAAAATCGTGAACTGTGGGATGCTATGATTGCCGAAATGAGCTTCTGGCTTGATGAAATGGATATTGATGGTTTTCGCTGCGATGTTGCTTACCTGGTACCAACAGAGTTCTGGAACCAGGCCCGGCTTGAACTGGAAGAAATTAAACCTCTTTTTATGCTTGCCGAAGCAGATCATCCTGAACTGAATGAACATGCTTTTAATGCAGGCTACTCCTGGACATCACATCACGCAATGAATAGTATTGCCCGGGGTGAAGAGGATGTATCAGCCCTGGATAATTATTATTTTGAAGAAAACATGGGCAATTATCCCGTAGGTACCTATAAGATAAATTTTATTTCAAATCATGATGAGAATTCATGGGCAGGAACTGTTTTTGACCGGTTGGGTGAAGGAATGGAAGCTTTTGCTGTACTGGCCAATACTGTTCCGGGTATGTTTTTATTGTATAATGGGCAGGAAGCAGGGCTTGATAAAATGCTCGATTTTTTTGAAAAAGACGAGATAGAATGGAATGATTTGAGCTATCAGGATTTTTATACCAAACTATTTACCTTGAAAGACAAAAACAAAGCTTTATGGAATGGGATTGCCGGTGGTGAGATAAAGCGCGTTAATACCAATGATGATAACAACGTATTTGCTTTTACCCGGGA
>CAYXIT010000021.1:28969-38721 GCA_964465275.1 uncultured Bacteroidales bacterium
CCATGAGAAAACTACGCTCCAACACCCCGAAAACCCGGGAGAAGGAAGATGATAAAGTTTTTGTAGTACTTAATCTGTCAGAAGAAGCAAGACTTGTAGAGTTTTTGGGTGGCGATTATGCAGATAGTTATACTGAATTATTTTCGGAAGGGGCAATGGATATTGATCAGGATTTTTCACTGCAGATGATGCCCTGGGAATATAAAGTTTACTATAGATAGTCAATGAAAAAAGCTCCTGGATGGAGCTTTTTTCGTTATTAACTGCCTCCCCCGGCAGTATTTATGGTAACACTATTGCTTGTAACAGCTTCTTGTAAAACTTTCAACAAAATCAAGGGTTTTGTCTTTGGCTTCAATAAACCCCATATGGCCCGCATTTCTAAGGATCAGAGAATAAGCTGTTTCTGTAAGGGCCATCTGAACCCAAATATTTTCAAAAGGAATACGGCTGTCTTTCTGACCGGCAATGAACATAACAGGAAATGGAGCATTGATAAGCACGTCCAATGTACTGGTACGTTCTTTCATCCCTTGCTGGGCTGCAATTAAAGCTTTTGTATCCATTGATGATGCCTCATCAATAAGCACCTGAATTTCACTTTTATGTGCCTCCCGGGTTTCAGGAGCAAAAAGATCAGGTATAAAATTTAATAAAAACCGGTTGTGGTTGCTTCCGATTATCTCTATTGCCCTGTCGCGGGCATCTTTATTTTCATCACTATCGGCTAAAGATGTGCTATGAAAAAGGCCTAAACCCTTGAGTAATCTGGGGTATTTTCTTGCAAAAGCAAGGCTGATGTAACCTCCCATTGAATGACCAATCAAAACGGCCTTTTCAATGCCCAGTTCATTAAAAACAGCATTTACGGAATCAGCCATCAACTCCATTGAATGTACTTCATCAATTATAGAACTTTTGCCATGACCTGGTAAATCAATTAAAATTAACCTGTAATGTTTTGATAAAACATCTTTAAAATCATACCATATTTTTAAGGATTCAGTGAATCCATGCAGAAGGACTAAAACATCACCCCGGCCATACTCTTCATAGTTAATTTCTCCATTTTTAAAATTTACATGCATTTTAGTTCTTTTAATAATATGAATAGTTCAATGAAGAATATAAATTAATTTATAAAGATACAGTTTTTTAATATGCAAAAGAAAAAAAATACGATTTTATGTATTTTTTATAACTTTACGCATGCAAGTTTAGCTGTTTAGTCTTTAATTTATTGTAAATGAAGAGATAGAGTTAATTGATACAGAGCGAAATAAAATGATATTCCAGCTTCAAAAATTGTCTTTTGGCAGTTATTGTATATTAGCAGACCGGGAAAAAGAATTTTAATAGCTTTACATTTTTAAAAGGTATGAACCCTCCAGCCAGAAAAGTTTTAATTGTTGATGATGATCCGGTAAGCCTGAAAGTATTATTGCATTTGCTAAAATCTGTTAACTATCAGGTTGAAAGAGCAATTTCTGGCAATGAAGCCTGGAAAGTACTTAAGGATTTCTCTCCTGATCTTATCCTGCTCGATATTCTCATGCCCGATACAGACGGCTATGAATTATGCAGGGAATTAAAGAATAATAAAAAATACAGGAATATACCTGTGATTTTTATTACATCAGCCAATAAAACAGATGAGATAGTAAAAGGCTTCGAAGCCGGTGCCGTTGATTATATAACCAAACCCATAAATAAAGCCGAAATGCTGGCAAGAGTCGGCACCCATCTTGATTTAAAGCATTCACGCGACCAGATTGCCGATACCAACAGAGATCTTTTGCAGGAAGTAGAAAATCGCAGGCAGGCTGAAGAAAAATTTAGAGCATTATCTGAAACAGCTTTTGAAGCAGTGCTGTTTTTAAAAGATGGCTATGTTATTGAAGCTAATAAGGCAGCTTACAATCTTTTTGGACTCCGGGAGAAAAAAAACAAATTTCAAAAGATTGACTCATTTGTTGATGTTTCCGGCAAAAAACTTCTGGATAAAATTACAAGGCATGCAGATAATGGAACATGGGAAATGGTATTTTACAGAAGTGATAAGAGCAGGTTTTTTGGTCTGATTCAGCACCAGCCCTTTGAATATAAAAATGAAATGATTAATGTGCTGGCAGTAAGAGATATTACCAAGCAAAAAGATCATGAAAAGGAAATTCTGAATGCTATTCTGGAAACCCAGGAAAATGAAAGAAAAAGATTTTCGAAGGATCTGCATGATGGACTGGGTGCCTTACTTTCAACTCTCAAAATTTATGTCGGATTATTGCAAAAGGAAAATAAAGGCCTGAAGCAAAAACAGGATTTGCTCACTGAAATGAAATCAACCATTAAACAGGCTATAGATTCTACCCGCAGTATCGCAAATAATTTAATGCCAAGTATTTTAATAGAATATGGATTCATAAGAGCTCTGAAATCATTTGCCGATGCCATTAATAAAACCGAATCGGTTAATATTGAGTTCAGCTACCCTGATACTTTGCAACGGCTTGATAGTAATACGGAAACACACATTTACAGAATTGTTCTTGAACTCATAAACAATACCTTGAAACATGCCGGGGCCGATAATATTCTCATTGAGGTTTATTCAAAAGATAACCATCTATTCATTGAATATAAAGATAATGGTAAAGGATTTGACTTTCGTGAAGCCTATGCAAAAAAGGGCGGAGGTCAGGGTTTGAAAAACATTTTCAGCCGAATAAATTTCCTGGGTGGCAAAGGAAAATATTTTATGAAAAATAATTATTTGCATTTTCATCTCGAAATACCTGTTTGAAAAGTTTAAATTTTTAATCTCAGTAAAGTATTTTTATCGCTACATTTGCAATTGTGTGAAATATTTTATTAAGATATATAAATAAAATAACCGGCCATGGACAAAAAGAAGCTCAAAATAATGATCGTTGAAGATCAGCATATTTTCAGGAAGGGACTTATAATGCTTTTAAAGGAAATACCTGGTGTGGAAATATTCGGAGAAGCATCCAACGGGCAGGAATTCCTGGATATGATACAAGATGATCAACCGGACATAGTACTAATGGATATTCAAATGCCGGTTATGAATGGCATAGAAGCCACCAAAAAAGCGATTGAAGATTACCCCACGCTAAAAATTGTTGCCATCAGTATGTTTGGTGAAGAGGAGTACCTGGTTAGTATGCTCGAGGCAGGTATTAAGGGGTTTCTTTTAAAAACGGTTGAAGAGTATGAACTTCAAAAAGCCATTGAACTGGTTTCAGAGAACAAAAATTATTTCTCAGATGAATTGCTGCCGGTGCTGACACATTCGCTTGTGAGCAAAAAAAGCAAAGCATCGGGCCCTGAACCCGAGTTAAGAGAAGAGCTTACCAAAAGAGAGGTCGAGGTACTTAACCTTATTTGCAAAGGTTTTACAATAAAAGAAATTGCCGATCAGTTGTTTATAAGCCAGCGTACTGTTGACGGGCACAAGGCGAATCTTTTCAGAAAAACCGGTGTTGACAGCAGTGTTAAGCTCGTTACCTTTGCCATAAGAAACAACCTTTATAAAGTATAAAAGACATTAAGAAAAATACAGTCCTTAGCAATCTTTAATGAGTTCGCAGCTTACTTCATTGGAAGATTCTATTCCTCTTTCAAAATCATCGAAATTTTTCAATGTTGTTTGCATGATCTCGTTCAGGCTTTCCTGTGTGAAAAATCCCTGATGTGCGGTAATCAGTACATTATGAAATATCATAAGCCGTGATATCTGGTCATCCCTGATGATCTTCTCCGACAGATCTCTGAAAAACAGTTTCTCTTCTTCTTCATATACATCAATTGCCAGGGAGCCCAGTTGTTCGGTTTTAAGAGCATCAATCACTGCAGATGTATCTACCAGCTTGCCCCTGCTGGTATTTATAAGCATAGCTCCTTTCTTCATTTTAGACAAGGTTTGTGCATTGATAATATGATGGGTTTCAGGGGTAAGGGGGCAATGCAGGCTGACTATATTGCTTTCACTTAGCACATCGTCAAGCTCCTTGTATTCTACATCAAGTTTTTTCATATCGTCAGATGGATATTTATCATAAGCAATAATTTTTGCTCCCATACCCGATAAAATCCGGCAAAAGGCCTGTCCTATCTTACCTGTACCAATAATCCCTACTGTTTTCCCATGAATGGTGAAACCGTTTAACTTTACAAGAGAAAAGTTTCCGTCCCTGTTGTATGATTTATGGGTTTTTCTGGCCAGAGTCATCATAAGGGCAAGCGCATGTTCGGCAACTGCTTCAGGTGAATAAGCAGGAACACGCAAAACCCTGACTCCATATTTTTCTGCAGCCCTCAGGTCAACATTATTAAAGCCGGCACAGCGCAAAGCAACCAGCTTTACTCCATTTTCGGAAATCCCTTGCAATACTTCTTTTGTAATTTTATCATTTACAAAAACGCAAACCCCGTCAAAGCCTTGCGTAAGGTTTACTGTTTGCTCCCGCAAGCGGGTTTCAAAAAATTCAAACTCATGCTTTTCAGAAGCATTTTCAAATAATTTGCGATCGTAGGGTTGTGTTGAGAAAAAAGCTATTCTTGCCATATTATTAGTTTTTGCAGAAATCGATTTTTATTTTAAAATGTGGGACTACTCATCAAACAACTTATGGGCTTAAAAGGTTTATAAACGTATTGAACAGGCAATGATCTATATTTATATAATACAAACCTTACTAATATTTTAATTAGTATTGCAGAAAGAAATAAGAATCACTAACTTTAATAGAATAATAAAAAGTTTCTTTGTAATGTTTACCAAACTCGATAAAACCAAATATTTACCCGGTGATAAACCTGTAATGGCCTGGGATGGAAATTGCGGATTCTGCCATTATTGGGTGCTGCGATGGAAGATGCTCTCAGGAGATAGTGTAATTTATGAACCCTATGTAAAAGTGGCCCCAAAATTTCCTGATATCGATCTTCGATATTTTAAACAAGCTGTAAGGCTTATTGATGTGGATGGAAAGATATATTCCGGCCCGGCTGCTGCTTTCAGATCATTCCGGTATGGAAAGAAATATCGCTGGCTTTTACCGCTTTATGAAAAATGCAAAATAGCAGAGTATATTGCAGATAATACTTATCGTTTTATTTCCAAAAACAGACCATTTATGTATAAACTTGCTGTGGCCATGTGGGGAAAAAACCCGGTTAAGCAAAAACCTTACTGGTTAATTTATCTGGGATCGCTTATTGTTATCGTTGCAGGTATTTCTTTTATTGCATCATAAAATACTTTAAAACCCGAACTTATAAAACGGGCATGATTCGTTAAACATAAATAAAGATGAAAATTTATCATGCGAATTTCATCTGGTATTAATCAAAATATTTCATAAAGATGAAAGCAAATATGGGAACAGCGGATAAAGTTATTCGCGTTTTAATTGCACTGGCAATCGGAGTACTTATTTATACCGATGTTTTAACAGGCACACTTGCTGTTGTATTGGGGGTTCTGGCTATTGTTTTTGTGCTTACCAGCCTGGTGAGTTTCTGTCCTCTTTATACATTGTTCGGCATAAGAACATGTAAAACAAAGGAATAAATACTATTTCAGGGTTTATCTTTCATTTCCCCGTGAGTCTTCTTTATACCAGCCGGCATAATTGATATAATTTTCAGAAATCCTGTCGAGCAGATGACTGGTTAATTCCGGGTTTATTGATTTGATTTTTTTTGCAGGTACTCCGGCATATACACTTCCGGGTTCAATAACAGTATTCTCAAGTACAACAGAACCGGCGGCTATAATGCTGTTGCTTCCAACCACTGCATTGTCCATAATTATGGCATTCATGCCTACCAAAACATTGTTTTCTATGGTACAGCCATGCACTATGGCGTTGTGTGCAATGGAAACATTGTTCCCAATTGTGGTGGGGGCAGTTTCATAAGTACAATGAATAATAGCGCCATCCTGGATATTAACCTTGCTGCCAATGCGTATAAAATGCACATCGCCGCGTACTACAGCATTGAACCATACACTGCATTGATCTCCCATTACAACATCACCAATTACTGTGGCATTTTCTGCCAGATAGCAGTCTTTCCCAAACTTTGGAGTGAATCCTTTGATAGTTTTTATCAGTGCCATATTGTTTTATGTTGAATATTTTGGTGAGTAATTAATTTATTCCAAAATTACAACTGTTCAACATTTTTAAGGTATACTTGTTTAAATTTTCATTAACCCAAAATACAAAAGCTGTTAACTGATGAGAATCCCCCGGTTGCGAAACACTCCTTTCAATCGCGATGCTCTTTTCCTTGCTTTGAGCAGCTTGTTTATTACAGCCCTGGTATTGGGCAACCTGGTTGGCACTACCAAATTTATACATTTATTCAGCATACGTTTTCCGGAATGGTTTTTACCTTTTGTACCTGAGATGGTCAGAGACGGGAGTGTCTATTCAATGATCGTACCTGTAGGATTGATTGCCTTTCCGTTAACTTTTCTTGCCACTGACCTGATAAGTGAGCTTTTCGGCCGGCGTAAAGCTCAATTGGTAGTGTGGATTGGATTTGGTGTAAATATTTTTATGATTACCATCATGACCATCAATTATTATTTGCCTGACGCCGAAGGGGTAAGTGCCGGGTTACATCTTTTTGATGGTATTTACGGTTTCATGGTGGGAAATACCATTGCCAGTATGACAGCCTATCTTGTTGCGCAAACCATTGATGTTCGTCTCTTCCATTTCTGGAAAAAGAAAACCCATGGGAAGCATCTTTGGTTGCGAAACAATGCATCAACAATGGTCAGTCAGCTTGTTGATTCTACTGCAATTATTTCTATTCTATATTTTTCAGGAAATCTTGGGGATAGCATTACAGGAATCGGGGCAATGGTGATTTTAATTATCAACAGCTATATTTTTAAATTCTTTGCAGCATTGTTTGATACACCCCTGATTTACCTTGCTGTTGGTTTCCTGAAAAATTTTGATGAAGATTCTTATGATTGATCTGCTTTGGGGTAATTCAGATTGTAATGCAACCCGATACTGTTTTTCCTTTTCATGGCGTGCTTAATAATGATGTAAGCAATATTTATGATATTTCTCAATTCACATAACCGGGTTGTAATTAAGGATTTAATATACAGCTGTTCTGTTTCCTGGTATATCAGGTTCAGCCTTTTATGGGCTCTTTCCAGTCTTAGATCACTTCTTACAATGCCAACATAATTACTCAAAATGGCCTGAACTTCTTTAAAACTTTGGGTAACCAGTACCATTTCCTCATTTACAATCGTGCCTTCATCATCCCAATCGGGTATCTCTCTGTTGATTTCGGATGAATGCAGATTGTCAGCGGCGTGATGAGCCGCATTATTTGCAAAAACTATTGCCTCCAGCAAAGAGTTGGAAGCCATACGATTGGCTCCATGCATCCCCGTATGTGCACATTCTCCTGCAGCGTAAAGGTTGTCAATACTTGAGCATCCGTGTTTATCAGTATGTATTCCTCCACAGACATAATGGGCTGCAGGTACAACAGGAATCAGATTTCTACTGATATCAATTCCTTTTTGCAGGCACTTCTCAAAAACATTGGGAAAATTTGACTTAAGCTCACTTGGATCAAGATGTGTACAATCAAGATACACATGATCTTCACCGGTTATCTTTAATTCCTGGTCAACAGCCCTGGCCACAATATCTCGCGGGGCAAGTGAACCACGCTTGTCATATTTATGCATAAACTCTTTACTGTCGGGTGTTTTCAAAACCGCACCAAAACCACGAATGGCTTCTGTAATGAGAAATGAAGGTTTCTCAAGAGGATCAAATAATGACGTTGGATGAAACTGAACGAATTCCATATCTTTTACCTCTGCTTTGGCTCTGTATGCCATTGCTATACCATCACCGGTGGCAATTACAGGATTAGTAGTTGTAAGATAAGCCATTCCTGCACCACCTGTGGCCATTAAGGTTTTGCGGGCCAGAAAGGTTTTTACTTTTCCCCTGTCAGGATCATATATATAAGCACCGAAACACCTTATACCTTTCTTATGCCGGGTTATTTTTTCACCCAAATGATGTTGGGTGATGATATCAATGGTGAAATGATTCTCCAGTATTTCAATGTTTGGGTGCTTTTTTGCCTGATGGAGCATTGCCCTGATTATTTCCAATCCGGTTTTGTCCTTATGATGAAGCACACGATATTCAGAATGGCCACCTTCGCGCCCCAGGTCATATAGTCCTTCTTCATTTTTATCAAAATGGGTACCCCAGTCAATAAGATCCTGAATGCGTTCTCTGGATTGTGAAACTACCATTTTAACTATCGCTTCATCTGATAGCTTTCTTCCACAATCCATAGTATCCCTTATGTGTTTTTGAATATCGTCAGGAGGATACATAACCGCTGCAATGCCTCCCTGAGCATAACGGGTTGCTGATTCTTCGCATGTTGATTTACTAACAATTGTAACTTTGCCAAAAGGTGCAGCCTTCAGTGCGAAAAACAAACCGGCGATACCGGAACCAATGACCAGAAAATCTGTTGTTTTTTGCATAATACTTTACAGGCCCAGCAGGATCTCTTCAGGCTTTTTACCCGGTGATAACATCGATGCAGGATTTTCAAGGAAATTTTTTACAGCAACGAGAAATCCTACTGATTCTTTTCCGTCAATGATTCGGTGATCATATGACAAGGCCACATACATAATAGGTCTGATTTCTACCTTACCATTTATAGCCACAGGTCGTTCCACAATATTGTGCAAACCCAGTATGGCACTCTGGGGAGGATTAATTATAGGTGTGGATAGCATCGATCCAAACACGCCTCCATTGGTTATAGAGAATGTGCCCCCGGTAAGTTCTTCAATGGTAATTTTATTATCACGTGCCTTTTTGGCAAGTTCTCCAATATTCTGCTCAATTTCTGCAAGCGATTTTTTTTGTGCATCTCTGATGACAGGCACCATCAGTCCTTTAGGGGTACTTACAGCAATTCCAATATCGGCATAGTCGGGCAGAATAATATGGCCATCATCTATCTGTCCGTTTACCTGGGGGAAAAGTGGAATAGCAGAAGTAACAGCCTTTACAAAGAAGGACATAAAACCGGGCTTGATTCCGTATTTTTTCTCAAACTTATCTTTATACTGGTTACGAATACTGATGACCGCCGACATATCAACCTCATTGAAGGTAGTAAGCATGGCAGTTTCATTTTTCACCGCAACCAGACGTTCGGCAATTTTCCGGCGAAGCGTGGTCATTTTAACTTTTTCACTCTCACGGCTACCTTCCCATGCAGTAAGCGTTTCCCGACTTTCTGTGCCTGTGCTCTCTCCTTTTTTAACCTGGATTGCAATAGCATGCAAAATATCTTTTCGCGTAATTCTTTTGTTATTGGGATTTTGTAAAACCTTTTCTGCATCAACATCAAGCTCATCGAGCAATTTTTTAGCTTGCGGACTAAAAGTAATACCCTCAGCAGGGATGGATTTATCTTGTTCTTTTATATCTTTTTCATCGGTATCCTTTTCTTCAGGTCTTCCATCACCACTCTTGCCGGTCTTTGTTTCTTTCTCTTCTTTCTCAGGAGCATCCTGAACTTTTTCTTTCTTTTCTTTTTTAACCGAATTATCTATTTGCCCGATTACCTTTCCCGGTTCTATGGTGCTGCCTTCTTCAATAATAATTTTTATCACACCATCATCATCTGCGTTG
>CAYXIT010000022.1:0-9196 GCA_964465275.1 uncultured Bacteroidales bacterium
ATTATGGAAAAGAACTCAATTACAAGCTTTTCTTTTATTTCAGGTATATGCATGAGAAATGCCGGATTTTTGATCAAACACCGGGTGAGTGGTAAAGGTAAATGATTATATGATCAGGCCGACAGGATCTCGGCAATGTTTTTCAGTTCAATATTAAAAGATTTGTGATACTTGATGGATTTACTGAAAGGTGTGAATACAATTTCTCTGTTTACAGAACCCACCATTACACCGTGCTTCCCATCAACCAGACCTTTTACTGCCTGAAACCCCCAGCCGCTTGCTATAATACGGTCAAAAGCAGAGGGGGATCCTCCTCTCTGGATGTGCCCCAGAATAGTTACCCTGGTATCCATATCGGGAAAATGTTCTTTTACAATTTTTTTTACTTCCATAGCACCTCCAAACTCAGAACCTTCAGAAACAATAACAATAGCTGAGTTATCTTCATCATGAAATCCTGTTTTCAGTGCTTTGAGTAAATCATCTACATAGGTTTTTTTCTCAGGAATTAGAATTTTTTCTGCTCCACTGGCAAGACCACTTCGAAGGGCTATGAAACCGGCATCACGACCCATTACTTCTACAATAAATAGTCTGTCGTGTGAGTGTGCGGTATCCCTGATTTTATCTACCGCACTCACCACTGTGTTTACTGCTGTATCATAACCTATGGTGTAATCTGTGCCGTAAAGATCGTTATCAATGGTTCCAGGTAACCCTATTACAGGAAAATCAAATTCTTTTTCAAAAATGTTTGCACCCGTAAATGTGCCATCACCCCCAATAACAACTAATGCATCAACTTCTCTCCTTTTTAGGTTATTGTAAGCGTTTTCTCGCCCTTCCCTGGTTTTAAATTCTTCACTGCGGGCACTTTTAAGTATAGTACCCCCCAGGTGAATAATGTTATATACCGAATTCCTGTTCAGGGGAACCATCAGGTCATGGATCATCCCGAAATAGCCCTTCTGTATACCAACTGTTTCAATTTTATAATGTAACCCTGCTTTAACAACAGCCCTGATGGCTGCATTCATTCCGGGTGAGTCACCACCGGAAGTTAATACTGCAATTTTTCTCAAAGTTGTCATATCATCTATTATTTGAGTATGACAAAGTTAAAAGAATGAGTGATTTAAATAAAATCCTGCCGGAGAAGTCTTTATTGTTCAAGTATAGCGAGTTCATCCGCAAATTCACTCATACTGTTTATGATTTTTTGTGTGTCAGGATGGTCGTAACCCAGAACATTGATTGACATTGCAAGGGCATTGTCAAAATATTCTTTACACAATGCATATTTACCCTGTTTCCCATATAGTTCTGCAATATACCATAAGATTTTACTTATATGATGATGCTCATTTCCAAAGTTTTGTTGTAAAATCTGCATAGCAGTAAAAAACTTTTTTTCTGCTTCACCATATTGTTGTGTATTGAGATCAATAAGTCCAAGCGTTTGATAAGTGGTGGCAAGAAACGGATGTGATTCGCCAAGATTTTTGATGTCTAATTCAAGGGAATAGGTTAAATAATCGCGGGCTAAAGAGAATTTTCTCTGATGATATGCCGAGTTACCCAGGTTGAGAAGTGTTGCTGCTATATAATTATGGTTCTCACCAAAAACATCCAGGTAGTATGCCAGTGCAATTTGATTAAGAGAATCTGACAATTTATATTCATCAAGCTGATAGTATTTACCGGCCATATTTGATAATGTTAGCATAGTTGTGGGTTTATTCTCTCCATATATCTCCTTTTTCATATTGTATATTTCATGGTCGATTTCAAGGGCTTTCTTTATTTCACCTTTTTTGGAAAGCAATGTTGAATACAGCCCGTATCCCATTATTATTGTGCTGTTAATTTCTGAATCAAGCTTTTCACCTATGGAAAGAGCTTCAAGAACTATTTCAATAGCTTCATCATATCTGGAGAGATAGTTTAATGCATATGAAATGTGAATTTTTGCTCTCACTTTTTCAATGTGTGGCCCGTCAATTTGTTGATTTATTATATCAAGAGCTTTTTCTGCAATTTTTATGCATTCATCATATTGAGCCATATCTGATTTTATTCTGGCTTTGGTGTTTAAAGCCTGTGCAAATTTCTCAGTATCTTTTGATGAGCCGTACCTTTCGTATGTTTCAATGGCTATGTCAATGATACTGTCTGCTATCTCAGGTTCTGAATTGTTTCTGAAATATCCGGCAAGTTCTGCCAGTATTGAAGCTTTCTTAATATTATTCGGTTTGTTTTCCGGCACCAGATTTTGTTTGGATAATGCTTCCAGGTACAATTCTTTTCCTTTATGCCAAAAACCCATTTTTGTATGGATTCTTCCTGTTAAGTAATACAGTTCCACCTGCAGTTCAGTTTGCTTATTGAGTGATTCAATTCGAGGGATACTGTTTTCCAGCAATTCGTATACCGAAAGGGTATCACCCCTGGCCATTTCGGGATCGGCAGATTCAAAAACGTCCAGCACAAATTCCAGAATATGTTCAGCTCTTTCCTTCTCTTTAAAAGTTTTCTGAAACTGCAATATCAGAAATGCCAGAGAAATAATTAATGCGATGTTGAACAGTGTAAACATCCAAAATTTTATTTTATTACGGGCGTAGCTTTTACGCAACCTGTAGCCCAGATCAGCCGGATGTGAATGCAGGATGCGGTTAGTTAGCGCGTTTTGCAGGTCGTGGCTCAAGGCACCAACTGATTCAAATCTTTCGGAAGGTTCCTTTGCCAGGCACTTGCGTAAAATGGCATCCAGATCTTCAAGAAGCAGCGAATTTTTTTTGTAGTTTATTTTGGATGTTGAATCCGGTGTATCATACCGGTTTTGAAAAATCTCGTTTATGAAGTTTGGTTTTTCCTCTTTGAAGTTGTATAGCTTTCCGGTGAGCAGGTTGTATAGCACCAGGCCCAGTTTGTAAATATCGGATGCTACCGATGGGCCCGCTCCCTGAAACTGCTCGGGGGAAGCATACTGCAGTGTTCCTTCAAAGGATGTACTCCGGGTTTCTTCTTTTTCCTGGCTGAATAATACCTGTGAGATCCCGAAATCAAGCAGTTTTACGTTTCCACTCTTGTTGACCATGATATTGGCAGGCTTAATATCGTGGTGTACAATCAGCTTGCTGTGTGCATACTGCAGGGCATCGCATACCTGTATAAAGAGCCTTATCTTGTCCTTAATGCCAAGGTTGTTTTTTTTGCAGTAGCTGTCAATGGCTTCCCCTTCCACATATTCCATAATGATGTAGGGATGTCCCAGATCGGTAATGCCTCCGTCGTACAACTGGGCAATATGAGCGTGGTTGATACCGGCCAGGATCTGTTGTTCCTGCCTGAAGCGGTCTTTCATAAATTCTGCATTTCCGCTGACTTTCATAACCTTAACGGCCACTTTTTGCTCAAACTGCCCGTCGGCACGCTGGCATAAAAACACTTTCGACATGCCACCACGCCCGATCTCTTCCATAATACGGAACTTATCAAACAGGTCTCCCGGTTTGTAGTCATCCATATCCTGTTGTTTGGAAAGGTCGTCTTCTAAGTTCCGGTTGAGGGCATCAAAAAAAGCATCGGCCCTGGGCGAACTTTTCAGCAGTTTGAGCAGGTAAGTATCCATACCTGATTTTTTCTCCTGCTCGTTGCATTGGGTTTGGAGCCATTTGTGCCAGCTTTCGGGTGGCATTTCAAGTGCCATACTGTAGAGATCGGAAATTCGTTCCCAGTTAAATTTCTCAGAATCAGACATATTGAAAGGAAGTTTTATTGTTCATTGAGTTCAACATAGAGCCATGCCCGGGCCAGGTTCCAGGAGCGTTTTACGGTAGAAGGGCTGATGTTGAGTGCCACTGCAGTTTCTTCAATTGACATGCCGCCAAAAAACCGACATTCTACAATCTTTGCCTGGCGTTCATCCTGTATCTCCAGCTTTTTCAATGCATCATTCAAAAGCAAAAGATCCTCAGCGGTTTTATGACTCACATCCAGATTGTTTTCTATTTCATCAAGTTCTAATTTCCTTGGATTTTCTCCCCGCTTTTGTGCCCTTTTTCGCATTGATGCATTTAAAAGTATCTGCCGCATTGCAATAGATGCAACATACAAAAAATGTGACCGGGTTTCAATGGTAGATGAGCTGGAATGCATCAGTTTCAGATAGGTTTCATGAACAATGGCTGTAGTATTATAAGTCTCCAGGTTGAAAAACTGATTTCGCATCAAATGTGCACGGGATAAGAGTTCTCTGTAAATAATCGGGAAAAGCTTGTCAAGTGCGAGTTTATTCCCCTCACTGAAATCTTTCAGAAATAAAGTAACATCTTCCTGCTCCGGATAATTGGATGTTTTCATATTCTGATCTTTTGATAATGAGTAATTTAATTTTTCGAAGAAAGCTACTTATATAACCTTTAGGTCTTATATAAATTTAAACATATTTCAGGACAAATCATAGAATAATTCTTATCTGGATTATTTTTTTCATGATGATGAACCAATATGGAAAAAAAATTTGTAATAATATATATCATTATAAAAGATATTGACAATTATTGTGTTGATGAATAATTTCAGGTGATCTTTCATATAATTGAATCTAATATTTTTCTTAATAACATTTTAATATTTTATTATGTCATGAAAAAACTCACTTTAATTTTTATGTTTTTGTGGTTTCATGGTTTGGTCATTGGTCAGATCTCCTTGCTTGAAACCTATCATATAGGTACAAAAGTAACCTATTACCCCAATGCATGTGATACCCTTGTTCCCGAGGCTGAAGGAAAGATAAGCTTTTGCGATCGTGCCGGTAACCTGGGAGTTGTGGAGAAAAGTTTTGGATTAAATGCGCAGAGTATACAACGAATGGCATTTAATTACTGGAACAACGATGAAGTATTTATCACCCCGGGAGGTATTTCAATAAGAAAAGAAGATGGAACCTGGGATAATGTTCCCTCTTATACAACTCCGCGTACATCAGTTAATTCACCCTATGCTGCCAGTATGGGTCAGGCTCTTGTTACACCCGGCGGAAAGCTTTTGTTTGATCATCGTAGCATGGCAGGTTTGCATATGCTTAACCTGGAATCCAAAGATTATGAATACCTGCCTTATCTGAATGATGTGGGAAACCCGATGACGGTATATTCACAGGTGTTTACTTATTACGAAGCCAATAACACTACGTATATTGTAGCATTCTCAGGAACACACAACAAGTATCTTTTTTCTTACAATGATAATGCTTTAAATTATCTGGGTCCACTGCCTTCATCAAGCAATGGGGGTAATTACGCCAGTAAAATGTTTGTTGTGAGGAATGATATGATATTTCTTGGCACATCGTCAGGTTTGTTTAAGATCAATCTAAACAACCTCGGTGATGTTACGCTTTATAACAATGAAAATCTCCTCCCTTATACCAATATTTTTGATTTTCAGTTTGACAATGAAGGAAATCTTTGGATTGTCTCCGGCAGTGGATATAGCGGTGCAATTAGCAAGATGGATATAGAAGAAGAAACGGTTCAAACCTATGAGTTTGTTACCGGAAATCCCAACATCAATTACTATTTCCGAAGCGTAGCCGTGGATGATGAAAATACAGTGTGGACTTTGGCTTCCAACGGTCATGGTTTTGGAAAATTGGTTTTTGATGATGAAGGTGAACCTGTTTTTGAGTTTTTTCCAATGTCTTACTTTGATAATCAGGGATTCCAGACAGTTTATTCTCCATCATCTGTTTTCTGGATGAATAATAAAGTATATTTTCTTACAAGCACTGCATCTACAACTAGCAATCAGGGTTACGAAGCATTGATATATGATGATGGTGTGTGGAAAGGCATTAGTGATGATGAACCCGGAAACATTTCGGGATATCATACCCGCAGATTCGGTTATAGTTATCCGGCAGATGACGGTGTTTGGTTTTTTAACCAGTACGATGGAGGGGTAATAGCATTCTGGGATCATGATGATAATTCGAAAAAACGCTATGGTTTGGGAGGCACCCATTCTTTGCTTGTGGATTCTGATAACAAGCCCGTTTTTTCCAACGGCACTGCCCCTAAAAAGGTTGACCTGCCACTTGTATATACCATGCAGGATGCCCAAAGCAACAGCATAGCCAAAGTAAGACGCTACAAAGATCTGATATATGCCTACAATCGTCCTGCCCGGCAAATGCTGGTTTATAAAAATAATACCATTGTGGCCAATTATCAGCTCGATGAAACTGACTATGGCAATCTGTACAATTTTAATATTGACAGTAATGGCAATCCCTGGTTCTATCGTATGGAAGGTAATGATATTATGCTGAAAAAGTTTGATATTTTTACCCAGACAACTACCAATTACCCCACCGGCATGGGAAATATGGGATATCTCAGATATATTTTCCCTCTGCCCAATGGTGAAATGTGCCTGGTTGCGAGCAGCGGGTTATTGGTTACCGATAATGGGGAATTTGTACGAATCGATAATTCAGATTATAGTCAGCTCTGGAATCCAATAGGCGGGGTATCTGATATCAATGGTAAGTTGTACATATTTACACATGACAACGCCCGGATTGTAACCATTGAAAATCCCTTCGGTGAAGAACCCGTATTTGATGTTATTATTCTGGAAGGAACTTCAGGGGTTATACCCTATGTATCGTTTTACCGGCCTGGAGGGATGATGTTTGATAAGGAAGGAAACTTCTGGGGACATGGATCAGGCAAATGGCTGAAAATGACAATGGAAGAGCCTGTTATTCCTTTTCTGAACCAGGGTGAAACATTTGGAATTGTGGGGAGAGTTTACCTGGATAAAAATGAAAACAATGAATATGATCCCGGCGAAGGATACGGAAACCAGAAAGTAAGCATAGTTTCCGGTGAGGAGCGATTTGATACGTACACCGATCCTAATGGTGAGTATTATTTCTCTTTTATTGGTGAAAACACTGAATACACAATCACACTTCCGGCAGTAAGCAATCTTGTATCGGCTCCGGAAAGGCAAAGACAGATTGAAGTTTCTGATTTTGAAAACAATTACATGGTTGATGATTTTATTTTGAAATCAATGAACATAAACTCTCTAATGGTGAAATCATCTGCCAAAGAAGGCTTGTGGGGTTTTAACAGGAATGGTTTCGACAATAGTTTTACGACTGCTATAGGCAATATCTCTTTTGCCAAATCATTTGCTGACCTCGAGCTGAAATTTACGTTTCTGCGTGAGCCCGGCGATACTGTTACTCCATTACCGGATATAGAAGATATTAAGGTTTGGAGAGTGATCCCCCAGGGTTCTTTTCATATTATTTCATCTTTAATTATTAATCCAAGGAGCCATAAATGGGATATTGAACTTAGCCCCGAATTTTATACCCTGGAAGAAATAGATATTGTTCCGTTTACAACTGAGAATGATGATGGACTTTTTATTGATCTCATCCTGGGTACTGTTCAGCCTCTGGAAACCTATATAATTGAAATTCAAACCGGGCTCTTTTCACCTGAGCATACCGGGAATACAATGACTTTTGGGGTTCACTCCATGAAATCAAATGACTTTTCTGACGACCCGGATAGTCCAACCGGCGGAAAAACTCTTTTTCTCATCCCTAAATTACAGGATCCCCGTACCGGTGATTTTGGTGACATGTCGCCCTATCTTGACCCGGATGATGTATACGATGATCCTCCTTATATTGATCCCAAAGATATATATAGTGACGGGCCTTATAAGCCCAGGATTTTCAGTTCCTATGACCCGAATGATAAACTCGTAACACCCGGTTTACCCGATGAGATCAATCTCACAGATATCAACAAAAAATGGCTTACCTATACAGTAAGATTTCAGAATGACGGCAATTTCTCAGCTAAGGATGTTTTTATTATTGATGAGGTTGACGAAAACCTTGATTTGAATTCACTTACTCTGCTCGATCATTCACATCCCATGCAGCTGAGTCAGATACAAATGGAAGATGGAGTAGCCCTGAAATTCTCATTTGATGATATATATCTGGATTACAGTGACAATGACCTGGAAGCAAGTCAGGGCTATGTGAGGTTTATGATCAAAGCCAGTGATTCCATTGCACCTGGTACAATTGTGCAAAATAATGCATCCATTTATTTTGACCAGAACCCACCCATTATAACCAATATTGTTATGAATCAGTTTGTTGAACTTCATAATCTGGGTCTACGGGCTAGTCCTGAAGAAGGCGGGTCAATTAATATAGCTGCTGCCGGTGAATACCAGGAAGGCGAACAGATCACGCTGAAAGCCTGGCCAAATGAAGTTGATGAATATTACTTTGTTAACTGGACAAGGGCCGGGGCTTTAGTCAGCGACTCACTGGAGTTTGTCTATACCATGACTGGCGAAGATGCCTTGTTAATTGCCAATTTTCAGAAGGACAGTCCTGAAATCTACTCCCTGGATATATTTATTGAACCCGTAGAAGGAGGGCAGGTAATCGTGAAAGTAAACGATGAAGAACAACAAGCGCCTTACAGCTTTGAAGAAGGAACTGAAGTTGTTCTGGAGGCCATGGCTGAAGATAACTATACTTTCCTGGGTTGGCAAACAGGAGAGCAGTCTTTTACTGATAATCCTATAACCTTTACCATGGAAAGCAGTTTTTCTGTTACAGCCAACTTTGATTTTGAAAGTGGCATCAATGAAGATGTTCTTTCTGAACAACCCATTGTTTTTCCTAATCCTGCTTTACAAAATATTTCTCTCCAGGCACCTTTCCTTATCGAAAGACTTGAGATTTTCGATGCCAGGGGGGTTCGTGTTGTTTCTCGCGAAATAAAAAATAATTTTTCCGAAATCAATATTTCTGCATTGAGCTCAGGAATGTATTTTGTTAAAATGTATGCAGGTGAAACCTATTACACTCAAAAACTTCAGGTGATCAGAAAATAAAAGAAAAAGACTTATGGATCAGGTTATTTCACTTCTTTGGTTTTCTCTTTGATAGAGAGTTGGCCACTTGGGAAAGCCGTGGCAACAGACGCAATGTCGATGCTCTTTCCCTTGAGAGCCTCTGCGGCCGTTTTCACTAACTCAGGGTAAACACAAACGGCGGCGACTGAAGGAAGAGGCTCAAAGTCATCAAAGCTTGAGAACAGTGTTCCCTGATTTGGATTATCGGCTGTTT
>CAYXIT010000022.1:9206-10283 GCA_964465275.1 uncultured Bacteroidales bacterium
TTCTCCAGCAGCCATTGGTTATCCTCCCGGCTGAGTTTGGGAGACAGGTTGCGGAATACCTTGTTGTGATACCTGTTCAGCCAACCCTTTTCGTCTTCGGTAAGCATATAAAAATCAATAAGCTTCATATCGAAGGGGAAAAGGGTCAGGGTTTCAAACTGCAGGAATTTTCCATAAACTGTTTCTACGTGGGGAACAACCACAATCAGGTTCTCCAGCCTGATACCGTATTTCCCTTCAGGATAGAATCCGGGTTCGTTGGATTGGAGCATGCCCTCTTTAAGTGGGAAATTCACCGCCGGATTGGGAGTAATACCCTGTGGTCCTTCATGTACATTGAGGAAATAACCTACACCGTGTCCGGTTCCGTGTCCATAATTCTTACCATGCTGCCAAAGCGGGAAGCGTGCCAGTGCATCCAGGTGAAACCCCTTTGTTCCTTCAGGGAAGTAGGCCATGGATAATTTGATCAAACCTTTCAGCACCAGGGTGTAATCCATGATCTGTTCATCGGTGGGTTTGCCGAGACTTATGGTTCGGGTGATGTCGGTGGTGCCATCCACATACTGTCCGCCGGAATCCAGCAGCAGCAATCCTTCGGGTTTGATCTTATAGGCCGATTCGGGGGTGGCACTGTAATGAATTATGGCGCCATGGTCCTGGTAACCGGCAATGGTCCCAAAACTGTTTCCTTTGAATCCGTTCTGCTGTGCGCGAAATTCAGTGAGTTTTTCATCCAGGCTTACTTCGGTAATTTCTTCCTTTCCAATGGCATCTTCCAGCCAGCGGAAAAATTTTACAAGGGCCACACCATCTTTAACAAGGGCATTTCTGATGTTTTTGATCTCATGCTCGTCCTTGCACGCTTTTAAAATGGCCGGTATACCAGGTGCATCTGTTTTTTTACATAGTGGGGGAATGGAAAGCCAGGTATGATGGGCTGTTTTGCTTGCAGTATATAAAATCTGACTATTCTCAGGCAACGCTGTAAGATATTTGTTTACCGAATCATAGGGCTCAATGCGTATGGAATCTTTTCCAAGTTTTTCCTTCAGATCAGGCGATAGTTTTCTATCA
>CAYXIT010000022.1:10293-13781 GCA_964465275.1 uncultured Bacteroidales bacterium
TACCTCCTGCGAAACCAAGGCATAGGCAATAAAAACAGGGTTGTAATCCACATCACTACCCCTGAGGTTGAAAAGCCATGCTATTTCGTCAAGCGTTGTTAACAGCTGATAATCGGCACCCTGTTTTGTCATTTCATCACGCACCAGCTTAATCTTTTCGGAGCGCGATTTGCCTGCATATTTCAGCTCGTGTTCATAAACCGGATTCAGACTGATCTCAGGCCGTTCTTCCCAGATTTTCCCGGGCAGGTCAAACGCGCAGTTGATTTTTATGCCGCTGCCTTTGAGTTTGCTTTTCAGCAAATCTACCAGTGACTGGGCAAATACTTTTCCATCAATGCCGATGAGATCGCCTTCCTTCAGGTTTTCGGATAGCCAGTCGATATATTCAGGTGTGTGTGGAATTTTCAGTTTTACCAGCTCAATTCCGCTGTCCTTAAGTTCACTTTCTGCTTGAATGAAGTACCGGCTGTCTGTCCACAGACCTGCAAAATCATGGGTTACCACAACTGTACCTGCTGAGCCTGTAAAGCCCGATAACCACTCGCGGGTTTTCCAGTGATCGGGAATGTATTCACTCTGATGGGGATCGGTAGGAGGGATGATATAGGCTGTAAAGCCCTTTTCGGTCATCAGTTGCCGTAAAGCCTGAAGTTTGTCGCGGGTTGTCATAATATTGTGATAGTATTTTTTTGATTTGGTATATTATTTTAACAGCTAAGTTAAAGGAAATTTGGGAAAAAAACCGGGTATACAAAAATGAAGAATCGTACTCATATAGAATTAAAAATTACGTTTCCATTTGGAGGGCAGATCAACCCTTTTTGCTTCTGCTGAGCGAAAATTAGCATCGCTGAGTTCCCTTGGGTTTGATGCATTTCTGTTCTGAACATCTTTGAATTGAGAATTCAATATCAATCATTATTTCTATTTTCGGAAACTGACTTTTCTGGTGGATCTCAAAAACCTCAAGGAGAATTTTTCCCAATATTTTCAACCGGGCTGCTTTGCGCTTCAAGAACTGTATCTTTCTGTTAACCTTTACTGCGAGCAGCGCTTGTGATTTTTAGGCATGCAAAATTCTATAAATATTAAGCTCCTCCGAAGCAGTCAGAATCAGACGAAACAGCCAAAGAAAAATCCGAACAAAATCAAACAGAAAAGAATAACCGGTGGGTATTGTGCTGCAAAAAAACCTTCCAAAAGGAAAGAAAACCAAACCCCCTGAAAACAGTAATGGGAATGACTCTGTTCGAATCATTCCCATTCACGCCAAAAAGTTTGCACTTTTCTTTGTGGCAGATTACTGTTATTGTGACCGGCGTACAGTTGATGTCAGGTTGTGAAACCTGCTGGCTGTAGCCCAGAGCAATCCTGAAGCATCCGCTAGGACAGTTCATTCATGCTGTCTGCTGAAAATACCCGAAAGTATTTTTTCACAGACTGAAGTGTCGTTTTTGTAAGGACTTTGTAAAATCTTCACTTTCTATGATGGTGTCGCTTTTCGTCATGCTTTCTTTTCTTTGCAGAAAAGTGGGCTTTCAGAGAAAGCAACTCATAAAAAGAGGGCTTTTTACAGAGCAAGTCTTTGTCAACCCGAAGGTTTTACAGACTTCAGCATATATTTGGTGAAACCGGGGTTTCATCAAACAGTGTGCTGCCTTCGACTCAATCACTTTAAAGAACGCCAGGCGCTTTTAAGGTAACTGACCGTTTTCTCTTTAGAACAGATTTTGCAACCTGTATCTTCGGAGAGCCCGGACTTCGGCTCCTGGAGTAAGCAAGTCTTTCGACTCGTGCGATCCGGTTAGTTGCTCAGCTAAGAACAGTAACCTTCTCCTTACTTTTTGGAGCGGCCTTTTATCGCTCACCTGCTGAAACAAATATACAGTTTAAAAAGCCCCCAAGTCAAGTTTTTTTTACTGTATTTGTTAACCTTAAATTAACAATAGTTATCAACAATTGTTAATAACTTAAAGCGCTTCATTCTCAGGTACGTGTTTTCAAAAACCATTGTAAATTCCTGCTTTGCTAACAATATAATAAAGTTATATATTAACATTTATGTGCTATAAACTACTCAATTTTGCATAAAAATCACCTGAAAATTTGGTCAGATTTTTCCTGAAAAACACATTTCATGATAAAAATTGTTGGTTTTCGGTAATATTTATATAAAAAAAATGCTGTTTTTTGAATGCTTTTTCAAAATCCGGATACCAGCCGAGGCTGAGCCTGTTAAAGCGTGTATTTGGTTGGTAGTCAGCAACCTTTTCGACAGGTTCAGCCACCGGAAAGCACTTTCGATACATCCTTACTCATTTGATTCCAAATAATCATCTGCTTAAGCCCTATATGCTCTCTGAATTCTTAATCTTTATTAAATAAGTGAATCATCCCCTGCTTTCCTTTAGCATTTGTTTGATTTTCGTATTTTTGGCAATCCAATAAAATACATGTCATATTAGCTTATAAACAGAATAATACCAAACAAAATTTATATCACAGTTATCTGATTTCTTTATTCAAGTTTTATTAAAACAACAAATTATGTATAAAAATCTGAAAATTTTAAAATTGCTGGTTTTGGGTATTTTAATTCCTTTTGCCGGAGTTGCCCACGATGATTCACGCATGATGCGTTATCCTGATATTAATGGCAATCAAATTGTTTTTGTTTATGCCGGCGATATCTGGACAGTAAACTCAACAGGTGGCGATGCCCGCCAGTTGACATCACACAAAGGCTTGGAACTATTTCCTAAACTTTCTCCTGATGGGAGATGGATCGCCTTTTCAGGCGAATACAGTGGCAGTCGCCAGGTATTCGTTATGCCAGCTGAAGGGGGCACCCCTCAGCAACTTACATACTATAATGATGTAGGGCCAATGCCTCCACGGGGTGGTTTTGACAATGTGGTGATGGGCTGGACCTCTGACAGCAAAAATGTCTTTTTCCGCAGCAATCGTACTGAATACGGCCAGCGAATGGGCCGGTATTATAAAGTTAGTATAGATGGTGGATTTGTTGAAGAACTACCTATTCCGCATGGTGGATTTGCTGATCTTTCGCCTGATGATACCAAAGTGGCTTTTACTTACATTGACAGAGAGTTCCGTACCTGGAAGAGATATAAAGGCGGACGTGCCTCCAATTTGTGGATTTACGACCTGGACAACAATACATCGGAAGAAATTACCGATTGGGTTGGGACCGATCATATACCAACCTGGTATGGCGAAAAGATCTTTTTTGCATCGGATCGCGATTTGTGGCTTAACGTTTATAGTTATGATGTGAACACAAAAGGTGTTACTCAGCTTACCTTTCATGATAAGTTTGACGTAATGTGGCCCAGTGGAAATAACGGGCAATTGATTTATGAAAACGGCGGATATCTCTATAAACTTAATCTGGAAACAGGATCAGAAGAGAGGGTAGTTGTAAACATTCTTTATGACAATCCGCATACGTTACCGTATTTCAA
>CAYXIT010000022.1:13791-19119 GCA_964465275.1 uncultured Bacteroidales bacterium
CAGCATGGCAATATCTCCATCTGGTAACAGGGTTTTATTTGATGCCCGTGGTGATATTTTTTCAGTACCTGCCGGTGATGGTACCATTAATAATCTTACCAACAAACAGGGAGTCAGAGCAATTTACCCCACCTGGTCACCCGATGGGAAGTGGATTGCCTATTATTCTGATGAAACAGGTGAATATGAAGTGTACCTTCAGGAAAATAAGGAGTTTGCTGCACCCAGACAGGTTACCAGTGGATCAAAAGGATGGAAATACCAGGCCAAATGGTCGCCTGACAGCCGTTACCTTGTATTCTTCGACCGAAGCATGAAATTGCAGTTGCTTGATGTTGAAAATAGTAACATAACCGAAATTGATGAACCCGGTACGTTTGAAATACGCAGTTACAATTTCTCACCCGACTCACGTTGGGTAACTTATACCAACAGCAACTCCAACGGACAAAGTTCGGTATGGGTATACAATATTGAAGATGGTGAAAAATATCGTTTAACGGATCATACTTTTTCAGACAGTAACCCGGTTTTCTCCAACTGTGGTAATTACATTTTCTTTACATCTAACCGCGATTTTAACCTGCAGTTTTCATCCTTTGAGTTTAATTATTTGTACACCAATCCAACCCGCATTTATGCCCTGCATCTTACGCATGACAGTCCCAGACTGTTTGAACCCAAAGAAACCATTGAGGAAACAGAAAATGGTGAAGAGGACGATTCGTCATCTAAACGCGAAAGGGTAGAAATTGACCCTGTTGATGCCGACCGACGCATTGTGGCATTCCCGTTTTCTTCAGGAAGTTACTGGGCGCTGCAGGCTGTTGATGATGGCTTGGTTTACTTTAATGATTCAGGAATGAATCTTTACAAAGTTAAAGAACAAAAGAATGATCTGATCATGGGCAATATACGCAGCGGTATGGTTTCAGCTGATGGCAAGAAGTTTTTGTATAGCCACCGTGGTGATTACGGAGTTGCCGACCTGCGTCCCGGACAATCTGCCGGCGATGGTAAGCTTGATCTGGAAAATATGACTATGCGCATTGAGCCCCGCAAAGAATGGGAGCAGATATTCCGCGACGGCTGGAGAATTTTCCGCGATTTCTTCTATGTGGGAAATCTCCATAATGTGGATTGGGAAGGGTTCTATGAAAAGTATTCTGAAATGCTTCCTTATGTAAATCACCGTTTCGACCTGGATTATATTTTTGGTGAGATCATTGCCGAAACAAATACAGGACACGCTTATGTGGATTATGGAGATTTTGAAAGAGTTGATCGTGTTCAGAATGGCTTGTTTGGAGCAGAAATCAAAGTCGACAGACAGAGTAACCGGTATTTCTTTAGTAAAATCTATGAAGGCGAAAACTGGAACAGTTCGCGCCGTTCACCCCTTACCATGCAGGGTATAGATGTGAAGGAAGGTGATTATCTGATTTCTGTTGAAGGACAGCAGGTAACTACGGCTGAGAATCCTTACAAATTCCTTGAGAACCGTGTAGATGTGGCAACACGTATCACAGTCAGCAGCCAACCCGATGGTCGCAATGCACGTTCTTATACCATACATCCCATCGCCAGCGAGCTGGAGCTCAAATACCTGGATTGGGTAAATACCCGCCGTGCCATGGTGGATGAACTTTCGGGCGGCCGTATAGGATATATTCATGTTCCCAATACCGCACAGGAAGGAAATCGTGAGCTGCACAGGGGAATGTATGCCTACCACGATAAAGATGCTCTCATTATTGACGAACGTTTCAATGGCGGCGGCTTTATACCCGACAGGATGATTGAAATGCTCAGCCGCGAAACCCATGCCTACTGGCATCGTCACGGGCTGGATCCCATGCGCACACCCGGTGTAGCTCATGATGGCCCCAAAGCTATGCTGATCAATCAATTTGCTGCATCAGGAGGAGATGCATTCCCGTATTTCTTCCGTCAGAAAAACCTGGGTACCATCATCGGTACACGAACCTGGGGCGGACTGGTTGGTATGTCAGGAAATGCACGTCTTTCTGATGGAGGTTATATTGGCGTACCCCGCTTTGGTATTTATAACCAGGAAGGGGGGTGGATCATCGAAGGTATCGGTATTTATCCGGATATCGAAGTGGTAGACAAACCCCATCTGGTTGCAACCGGTAGAGATCCTTCGCTTGAAAAGGCCGTTGAAGTCCTGCTGAAGGAACTGGAAGAAAATCCGCCTAAACCATGGATTACACCTGAAGACCCTGATCGTTCGAAGTGGATTGAAGTGGAGATTGAATAGGTTGAGATTAAGGTTAAGGTTAAGGTTAAGATATTAGTAGTCTTACCTTGGATTTTTAAAACATATAAGGCATATAAGGTAGTTTTGTAAACGAACTTGTATGCCTTTTTAGTAAGCTAGTTTAGTCAGGGTATGACTAAAATTCATGCCCTGACTAAATTGTACTCTTTAAAACACGATGCTTAATGTAATACCATTTCCGGTAAGTCCCAGGTTGGTGGTGGCTTCGGTGAAATTCTGCCGGTGGTTGTATTGAATTCCAAATTTCACCAAATCAAAAAGGAAAAGAAAAGCTCCCTGCAAAATAACGGATTGACCGTATCCTTTTAGCATATCGTGTCGTTTTTCATTTCGGCCTGCAGCATGTATCATCCATGCACCTCCTGCCATATATAAGATATCCAGTCCGGCATTGATCAAAAAAAGATTTTCTGACCGGATATGCTTTCGCATCATTTCATCTGCACTCAAAGTACTGATATCTGTGCCGGTCATATCCAAGAGTGCATAAACTGCAATACCGGCATTGACAACATTCCAGGCGGCATTCATCTGGTGGAAGTACTTCTTCTCACCATCATACCTGATCCATCCGTAAGTTCCGGTAGCCATGTTTGCCAGTGCCCAGCCTCCCAGGAAGTACATGCCGGATTTATTGATTTCGAGGCTCTGGGTGTAGAAGTCTTCGTAGGATTGAGCCTGCAGATAAACTATTGAGAAAAGGAAAAATAGCAGAGTAAAAAAAATACGTTGCATAGTGCTGTAATTTAATATGTACACACTATTAACTGATTTTATATGTTTTTTGTTGAATTGCAGAGCTTAATACAGACTGAAAAATCAATGAGTATTTTTTTCCAGGGATACATTAGGCTATGATTATCTTTTAAAAAAGTAGAAATCAGGTGTCTCGTTTTCCAAAAATGCTACTTCCTATTCTAACCATGGTACTACCTTCTCCGATGGCAATAGCCCAGTCATCAGACATGCCCATAGAGCGTTGATTGAAACTGTCATCTTCCTGAAAAAACTTCTTTTTCAGGGTATTAAAATCGAAACGTAACTGCCTGAACTCTTTTCTGATCTTTTGTTCATCATCTGTAAATGTTGCCATACCCATCAGGCCTCTTATCCTAATGTTTTCCAGTTTTTTAAAGGTTTCGCTTTCAAGTATTTCAATGACTTCAGAAATATCAAACCCAAACTTCGTTTCTTCGTCAGAAATATGAATCTGCAGCAGACAGTCAATGATACGATCATTTTTTAAGGCTTCCTTATTGATGGTTTTAAGCAGTTTGAAACTATCAACGGAGTGGATAAGTTTTATAAAAGGTGCAATATATTTCACCTTGTTTGATTGCAAATGACCAATCATATGCCAGTTGATATCTTTGGGAAGAGCTTCATATTTGGGAACAAGTTCCTGGGCCTTGCTTTCCCCAAAAATACGATGGCCACAATTGTAGAGTTCCATGATCTCATCGTCTGTTTTGGTTTTACTTACCGCAACCAGGATTACATGCGCAGGAAGCTCCGTAATCAATTCATGATATTTCTCTGCAATTTTACTCATATCTGTTAAATGAAGTTGTTCATCACAAAGATAAGGAATGTAGTTACCTGCCTGAACTAATTCTTAATTTTTTTTCCTGCCATTAATGCATATGTTTATCTTTGCACCATGCAAGAAATGATACTGATACTGGATTTCGGCTCTCAATATACCCAGTTGATAGCCAGGCGTGTAAGAGAACTGAATGTGTATTGTGAGATACATCCTTACCACCATATTCCCGAATCACTGAAAGGTGTAAAAGGTATAGTCCTATCGGGCAGCCCATCGAGTGTGCGTGACCCTGAAGGGCCAAGAATTAATCTCGACCATTTTTACGGTAAGCTTCCATTGCTTGGCGTTTGTTATGGCGCCCAGTATGTTGCACAATATAAGGGGGGCATGGTGGAAGCATCGGCAACTCGTGAATACGGCAGGGCTAATCTGGCATTTGTTGATAAGCATGAGGTGCTCATGGATGGCGTTGGCGATAATTCGCAGGTATGGATGTCGCATGCCGACACGATCACCAAAATACCCGACAGTTTTCAGCTGATCGCAAGTTCGCATGATGTTGATGTAGCTGCCTTCAGGGATAAGGATACACCTACTTTCGGACTTCAGTTCCATCCCGAAGTTTACCATTCTACAGATGGCCTGGCTCTGCTTAAGAACTTTGTTGTTGATATTTGTCATTGCCCACAAAACTGGACTCCTGAATCATTTGTATCTATGACTGTTAAGGACCTGAAAAACAAGCTTGGTAACGATAAGGTTGTTCTCGGATTATCAGGTGGCGTTGATTCAAGCGTAGCAGGAGTTTTACTCAATGAAGCTATTGGGAAACAACTTCATTGCATTTTCGTGGATAATGGTTTATTGCGAAAAAATGAATTTGAAGATGTGCTGGCCTCTTATGAAAATATGGGTTTGAATGTAAAAGGAGTGAGGGCAGCCGATCGTTTTCTTTTGGCTTTGAAAGGAGTGAGTGATCCCGAAGAGAAAAGAAAAATAATCGGACGGGTATTTATAGAAGTATTTGATGACGAAGCACATAAAATCAAAGATGTTAAATGGCTTGCCCAGGGCACTATTTATCCTGATGTAATTGAGTCGGTTTCAGTGAATGGACCTTCGGCTACCATTAAATCGCATCATAATGTAGGTGGGTTACCCGAATACATGAAGCTTAAGGTGGTAGAGCCACTCAATAGTCTTTTTAAAGATGAGGTAAGAAGGGTGGGAGCAACCCTGGGTATAAATCCCAACCTTTTGAACCGGCATCCTTTTCCGGGTCCCGGTCTGGGTATCAGAATTCTTGGTGATATCACTGCAGAAAAGGTGCGGATATTGCAGGAAGTAGATCATATTTATGTTAAAGGTTTAAAAGACTGGCATCTTTACGATCAGGTGTGGCAGGCTGCTGCCATTTTATTGCCTGTGCAGAGTGTGGGTGTAATGGGCGACGAACGCACCTATGAAAATGTGGTTTGTC
>CAYXIT010000022.1:19129-23518 GCA_964465275.1 uncultured Bacteroidales bacterium
TAGGAATTGATTCAGAATTATTGGGAAGACATCCTTTTCCCGGACCAGGGTTAGCAATTAGAATTTTAGGAGATATAACCGAAGAGAAAGTGAGAATTTTGCAAGAAGTAGATGCTATTTTTATTAATGGTTTAAAAGAGTGGGGCTTGTATGATAAAGTATGGCAAGCCGGCGCCATGCTTTTACCGGTAAATTCTGTTGGCGTAATGGGTGATGCACGAACTTACGAGAATGTTGTTGCACTGAGGGCTGTTGTTTCAACCGATGGTATGACTGCCGACTGGTCTCATCTGCCTTATGATTTTCTTGCAAAAATGTCAAACGATATCATTAACAGGGTGAAAGGTGTAAACCGGGTAGTATATGACATCAGTTCAAAGCCACCCGCAACCATAGAGTGGGAATAAAATTGGTTACCTTTACAATATTATTTAACAATTTACGTGTTTGTCAGGAAGTTTTAATGTAACTAAACAAGATTTTTTATTGCTTACAGGCTCCTCAGATAAACCGGTATTATTATAACTAAAGTTTGTGAAAGTGTTGAAAAAAGCATCTTTGTTTCTTCTTATAAATATTCTTTTTATTACAGGCTGTGTTTTAAAAGCACAGAATCAGTCACCTGAAATAACCCGCTCGCAAACCATACAGGTAGTTGACGGAAAGGAATATTTCTTTCATCCGGTATTGCCGGGGCAAACATTGTTTTCAATTGCACGTGCTTACGGTGTTACACAGGAAGAAATATATGAAGCCAATCCTGACCTCAGAGATCATGGGTTGCGCTTTGACCAGATCATTAGAATTCCTGTGAGACAAAGTGTTGAATCACAAAGAGTTGCATCAAAAGCAGTCCAGGAAACTACATGGATAGAGCACCAGGTTAAAAGAAGGGAAACAATTTATGGCATTTCGCGGCAATACGATATAAGTCAGGAAGAATTACTCAGGAATAATCCACAGGCACGAACCGGCCTGAGACCAAATATGATTTTACGGATTCCCCGTCAAACGGAAAGGATCTTAACCTTTACCGAATATCGTGTTCCTGCCGGGCAAACGCTTTTTTCTTTATCAAGGGAGTTCAACGTCAGTATTGAAGATCTTGAAAAATTAAATCCGGAACTCAAAGATGGTTTGAAAGCAGGCCAGGTTATCCGGATACCTGCTAAGCCTGCACCCGAGCAACAGCCCCCGTTTATAGTGGAACCCGAGCCTCATGAAGATGATATCGAAATGCCTGTTGAGTATTATGCAGAACCTATGGAAATTGATCCTTATTGTGAAGATCCTGTGCTAAAAGAAAAATATAATGTAGCCCTGCTTATACCATTGTATCTCGACAGGATCGATCAGGAATTTTGGGAAAACCCCAACCCAAAGCATCCTTCTTTTGCTTTTATGCAATATTATGAAGGGATGCTCATTGCCCTGGATTCAGTAAGAAAGATGGGTGCAGATATCAGACTTTCAGTATACGATGTTTGCGATGATGCATCAAAAGCGCATGCAGTATTGAGGAAAGCAGAAATGGCTGAGATGGATCTTATTATCGGACCATTTTATTCAAATACTCTTGATATTGTTGCGCAATATGCATTGAGGAGAAATATCCCTGTGGTTTCTCCCCTGCATTGGGAAGATAACAGGCAGCTTGTATCCTACCCGAATCTTTTCCAGGCTACTCCATCAATCCAAACCCAGATGAACGATATGGCCTACTTTGTTTCGCGCAACCATGCCAGCGATAATATCATTCTGGTTCACAATAATCCATCAGGTGTGGCTAATAACCTTATACAAGGGTATAAAAATACTTTAAATAATGAGCTAAACTACCGACAGTATTACCGCGACAGCGTGAACCTTGCAAGGGTAGACGGGTACTTTCTGAATGGGGTATACGTAGGAGAACGTCTTACCAATGTTTATGTACTTAACGATTCTCTTCTTCAGGCTCGTGAGAGTAACGGAGATAATAGTCTTTTCAGGCAATACATGCAAAGAGATAATCTGAAAGAGGTTATTTTTATGCATAATGGGATGGATAGCCTGAAAAATCTGTTGGACACCAACAGGAGAAATCTCCTCATCAGCCCGATTGGAGGTGAAGCGCTTATTTCTGATTACATCAGGCAGCTAAACCAGCTGCGTGACACCTTTGATATAAACCTATACGGAGTTCCCCAATGGATTGATTACAAATCACTGGATTACCGTTATCTCCAAAATCTGAAAGTGCACATTTTCACACCTGATTTCATTGATTACGAAAAACCTTACAACATTGATTTTATAAGAAAATACAGGAAAAGAAACCATATAGAGCCCGATCGTGTGGCTTTCCGTGCAGTTAAAACAGGCATGTTTTTCTTCTCGGCACTTATGAAATATGGTGTTGATTTTCATCGATGCATACCGGTCATTAACCAGCAAAGATCTTCCGGAAGTCCTTTTGCCTTTTACAGGGCTTATGGCGAAAACAGTGGATGGGAGAATAATTTTGTGTACATTTTTAAATACGAGGATTACCGTTTAAAAAATGCAAAAGAGCCGGATATTCAGGCAACCCGGCTCGATTAACTAATAATCTGTAACTTACAGGCTTTATCTCAAATCAATCACATCGGCATCTAAAGGAAAATCACTCCTGTTAAATTCGAACAGGCTGTCGCTTATTTCATGATTAAATCTTGTATTGTCAAGGGTGTAGGTGTAAGTACCACCATGCCGGTCGTAGGCAGTGGTAAAAACCAGCATCTGATCTGATGCATTCAGAGCTATGCGGTATTTAAAAAATGATTGCGGTGTATCAGGGATCACATCGATAATATCAACAGTTTTTCCGTTATAGGTTTCCTGACGAACATACCGCCCATCATATTCATCCCCGAAATTATCCAGCAAAGCAGTGGGAGTAAGGCCACCCTCCATGTTCTCAACATAGTTGATTTGTATTTCGTACATGTCATCAATGTAATTCCATACAGTTTCGCCATCAGAAATGAATATATTATCACCAAGAGTCATTCTGTATTTATCTCCCTTTGAATAAACTTTACCCGACATGGTTTCTACAATATCCATAGAAGTATTTTCCATTGTATAAGTGAAATCAACTTCCATGGTTCGAAAACTTTTTAGTTTATTGCTGGCTTTGGTTAACAAATCAGTAGCCATCTGTTCGGCACGCGGCTGGTGAGCGGTTTGGGCAAAAAGAGTAACAGTAAAAAAGAAGGCTGTTATGGGAAGAATTTTTTTTATCATGCTTAATTAGATTGTTAGGGTTTATGAGTTGTGTCTCAAAATCTGTTCCAAAGTCATTTCATCTTTTATTTTTACTTCGCGGGCTTTGCTGCCTTCAAAAGGACCTACAATACCTGCCGCTTCAAGCTGGTCAATGATCCGGCCCGCACGGTTATACCCCAGTTTGAGCTTGCGTTGCAGCAGCGATGTTGAACCTTGCTGCGTTGCAACAATTACTCTTGCAGCGTCCTCGAACAATTCATCGCGTTCAGATGGGTCAAAATCTTCCACATCACCACTTTCTTCATCGGCATATTCAGGCAGGTTGAAAGCATCGGCATAGGCCCGTTGTGATCCGATATATTCGGTTATCTTTTCAATTTCAGGGGTATCAATAAAAGCGCATTGAAGACGAAGCAGATCACTCCCGGTGGAAAGCAGCATATCACCTCGACCAATAAGCTGATCTGCACCTCCCGTATCAAGGATTGTACGCGAGTCAATTTTTGATGTAACCCTGAATGCTACCCTTGCAGGGAAATTGGCTTTGATCATTCCTGTAATAATATTTACCGATGGTCTTTGTGTAGCTATTATAAGATGTATGCCCACAGCACGCGCAAGCTGCGCCAGCCGGGCAATGGGTAACTCAAGCTCTTTACCTGCTGTCATGATAAGATCGGCAAACTCATCAATTACGAGAATAATGTAGGGCATAAACTTATGACCTTCTTCAGGATTGAGCCTACGTCCAATAAATTTTACGTTGTACTCTTTGATATTTCTAACCTGTGCATCCTTGAGAAGATCATACCGGTGGTCCATTTCGATGCAGAGGGAGTTAAGTGTTCTTACAACTTTACGTGTATCGGTAATAATGGCTTCTTCCGAATCAGGTAATTTGGCCAGGTAATGTCTTTCAATCTTTGAGAAAAGATTCAGTTCAACTTTCTTGGGGTCGACCAGCACAAACTTCACATAAGCGGGGTGCTTTTTGTAAAGGATAGATGCAAGTATGGCATTTAATCCTACTGATTTCCCTTGCCCTGTAGCACCTGCCATGAGCATATGCGGCATTCTGGTAAGATCGGCGATGTAGGTTTCATTGGCAATGGTTTTACCAAGTCCGATAGGTAATTCAAA
>CAYXIT010000022.1:23584-26018 GCA_964465275.1 uncultured Bacteroidales bacterium
TGCCCCGTCCGGGAATGGGTGCAATAATTCTAATACCCAGTGCTGAAAGGCTCAGAGCTATATCGTCTTCCAGGTTTCTGATCTTGCTGATTCTTACTCCTGCAGCAGGAACAATTTCATAAAGGGTAACCGTAGGACCTATTGTTGCCTTTATTTTGTCAATCTGTATGGAGTAATTTTTAAGGGTATCAAGAATTTTGTTCTTATTGGCCTCTAATTCCTCCTTATCTACCCTTATGGTATTTGCACCATAATCATCAAGCAGATCGAGCGGTGGCAATTTATAGTGCGGAAGGTCAAGAGTGGGGTCAAAATCACCCAGCTCAGCCAGTTTCTCTTCGGCAGTCTTTTCAGACGACGGATCATCAATTGCCTGGTAGTTGCTGTTGCTTATTTTATTGTCATCAGCTATTTCAATCTCAAAATCAGGGTTATGATCTTCTGTATCTTTGTTTTCACTTTCTTTACCATTCCCGTTTTCTGCAACATCATATTCAAAAAACTCATCATTTTCTCCTGTTGTTCCTTCTTTTTCCCTTAATCGCTGTAAAATGGATAATTCTGAATCCATTTCATCTTCCTGATCGTCATTATGTTTTTCTCTATCATCATCAGTTTTGGAATAATCATCGATGACTTCGCCGGAATATTCTCTTTCCTCATCATCCTGCTCATTATTGGCAGCTGTTCTTTTTTTCCAGCCCAGTTTATCCATAAACTTACGATAATGGTAGGTATTGAGATTGAATGCAATGATCAGAAAACTGGCCATTGCAAAAAGAATGATAAACCCTGTTCCTACCTTTCCTAATATCCCGTTAAGCCAGACATTACTCTGGAAACCGAAAGTACCACCTAGCATCAAGCCGTCTCCCTGCGTAAAAATAAAACCAAAGGCCAGGGAAAGCCAAACCATAATGAAGAAACTGTAACGAATGGTTTTCCATAGAGGTAGCAATGAAATACGGGTAAGAAGTTTAAAACCCGTTATGAAAAACATGAGTGTGAACAAAAAAGAAGATACTCCGAACCATTTCTTAATAAAAAGATGCGCAGTAATGGCACCAAGTCTACCCATCAGGTTTTGCGCCTCCAATTCGGTATCGGTAATTAATTCGATGTCAAAAGTACGGTCATTGATCATACTATCATCGTTCTTCCAGTTTACCAGATAAGAAACAAAAGATAAAAACAGATATAAAGAAACAATAATCAGGAGTAAACCGAATATTTTTCGCCAACGTTGATCTTTAAAGGAAGCAAAGAATTTTTTCAGGGTAAATTCATTGTTCTTTAAGTCATCCTTTTTGGCTTTTTTGCCTTCGGATTTCGGTTTAAATGTATTTTTTGGAGGATTGTTATTCTTTTTGCGCATTGTTTCCCGGCGTTACTTTTCTGAAACGCAAAATTAGCAAAACTATTGCAAAATAATAAGGTCTGGCCAGTTTAGAATTTATAAAACTCTTTTGTTGTATTTTCAGGTGTTATGGCACTGGATATGATGTAATTCCTTCTTTTCCCACGGTTAATTTGTGTATCTTTGCACAACTTTTAAAGCACTATTGCAACATGGGTAGAATAATGGCACTGGATTACGGTCAGAAAAGGGTAGGAATTGCCGTAACTGATGAAAGCCGCATTATTGCCAATGGTCTCACAACCTTGCATGTAAAGGATGTAATGAGTTTTTTAAAAGATTATGTATCACGCGAAAAAGTAGATTGTATTGTTGTAGGAGAGCCCCGTGATATGAAAAACAGGGCATCAGATGCATCACGTTACATTGAACCGTTTGTTAAACACCTCAGAAAACAATTTCCGGCAATTCTTGTTGACAGGATGGATGAAAGATTCACATCCAGGATGGCTTTTCAAACTATGATTGATGCCGGGCTGGGGAAGAAAGATCGCCGCAAAAAAGAACTTGTTGACACAATTAGTGCTACCATAATTTTGCAGTCATATCTTGAATTCAAGTTGCATGAATCATCAAGAAAATGACAATGTTAATAGTAAAAACCGATTAGAAATGATACTTCCGATTGTAGGATATGGTAACCTGGTTTTAAAAAAGAAAGCCGGAGAAATAGATCAGAGTTATCCCAACCTGAAAGAACTTATCGACGATATGTGGGAAACCATGTACAGTGCCAGTGGTGTTGGTCTGGCTGCTCCCCAAATAGGCAAATCCATCAGACTTTTTATGATAGATGCCAGCCCTTTTGAAGATGAAGAACCTGAATTGAAGGATTTTAAAAAAGTTTTTATTAATGCACGCATCATTGAAGAAAGTGGGGATGAATGGCTGTTTAATGAAGACCCGGGCTGGTCAACCGAAGAAGACTGGGCTTTCGGGCAGCCGCTCGGCCAGGGCGGTGAGCATGGCTCTCCTGATCCGACCGCGGGCTATACGGGTGATTTTGATTACGGATAC
>CAYXIT010000022.1:26028-37864 GCA_964465275.1 uncultured Bacteroidales bacterium
GTTTTCCTGATCTGAGAGAAGATGTGTCACGTAAGCCTAAGATAAAAATACAGTACCAGGATGAGAATTTTGAGAGCCACGAAGAAGAATATGAAGGTATTGCAGCAAGAATTATTCAACATGAATATGATCATATTGAAGGTATTGTTTTTGTTGATCGTATCTCACCCCTGAAACGTCGTCTTATCAGGAATAAACTTACCAATATTATTAAAGGAGCAGTAAGCCCTGCCTATAAAATGAAATTTGCCCAGCGTAAATAAGTTTTTGCACATTATTAGATGAACTGCTGACATGCAATATTTTACCCACACTTTATCCAATGGTATAAGGTTGGTTCATAAACCTGTTGACTCCCTGGTTGCACATTGTGGTATAACTATTAATACCGGATCGCGAGATGAGATGCCAACCGAACAGGGCATGGCCCATTTTATTGAACATCTGATTTTTAAGGGTACCCGCAAAAGGAAGGCTTATCATGTGCTTAGCCATATGGAAAATGTTGGAGGTGAAATTAATGCATATACCGGAAAGGAAGATACATGCGTTTATGCTTCCTTTATGCATATCCATTATGGTCGATGCCTTGATCTGATATCTGATATTGTGTTTTCATCAGCTTTTCCCGAAAAGGAGATCATTAAAGAAAAAGATGTGATCATTGATGAGATTAATTCTTACAAAGACAGCCCGGGTGAGCAGATCTTTGACGATTTTGACAGTTTGGTTTATAAAGGGCATCCCCTTGGAAGCAATATTCTTGGAACACCCCGGCATTTGAAGAAATTTCAAAGAAATCATATTCTGCAATTTCTCGAACGAAATTATGTTGCTTCAGAGATGGTAATATCTTCTGTTGGTAAAATTGATTTTAAAAAACTCATAAAGCTTGCAGAACGTTATTTCGGTCATTTACCTGCCGGACACAGGTCAGTTCCCCGTCAGCGATTTTCAGGTTATCAGGCAGAAACAAAGCTTATTAAAAGAAGGAATCATCAGGTGCATTGTGTTATTGGCAATGAAGCTTACAGCGTAGACAATGAAAAGAAAACAGCTTTGGTACTTCTTAACAACATACTCGGCGGTCCAGGGCTTAATTCCAGGCTGAATATGGCTGTACGTGAAAAACATGGTCTTTGCTACAATATTGAAAGCCATTATCAGCCTTATTCCGATACTGGAATTTTTAGTATTTACCTGGGAACTGATATTGAATTTATTGATAGAGCAGTTTCACTTGTACAACGTGAATTATTTCGTTTGAGAGACAGAAGGCTGGGTAGTTTACAGTTAAAAAGAGCCAAGCAGCAGTTACAGGGGCAGGTAGCCATTTCTTTTGAATCAAATGTAAATGAAATGCTATCGATTGGTAAAAGTATTACCCTTTATAATAAGATTGATACCCTTGAGCAAATCAATCAGAAAATTGAAAGGGTTAATGCATCTGAACTCCTGGATGTGGCAAATGAAGTACTGGATTCGGTAAACCTTAGTATGCTAATGTATAAACCCAGATAAATGCCCGGCAATAAGAATATTTTTTGCTTTATCTGAATTAATTCCCGGAAAAAATATCAAAAAGAAACGGAAAAGATGAATATCATACATCCTGAAATAGAAAAATATGTTCGGTTGCATACTTCTGCGGAAAGCGAAGTATTGCAAAGGCTCAATCGTGAAACACATGCAAAGATCCTTCGACCACGAATGCTTTCAGGGCATATGCAAGGAAAATTGCTCGAGATGATCAGTCATATGGTACAGCCCGAGAAAATCATTGAAATAGGTACTTATACCGGATATTCAGCAATTTGTCTTGCCGCCGGGTTAAAACCGTCAGGCAAACTCATTACTATTGATCACAACCCTGAACTTGAAGATTTTACTCGTGGTTTTTTTGATGAAGCAGGGGTTGCTGGCTCAATTGAATATATTATCGGTGAAGCTATGGATGTACTGCCCGGGATTAAAGGGCCGGTGGATCTTGCTTTTATTGATGCTGACAAGGATAATTACTATCATTACTATGAAATGATAATGAACATCATGCAACCGGGAGGCATAATACTGGCTGATAACGTATTATGGAGTGGAAAGGTGCTTTCAGAAGCTGCTGCAAGTGGCGATATTGAAGCAGAATCTTTGATCACATTCAATGAAAAAATTCAGAATGATAAACGGGTTGAAAATGTATTACTCCCATTTCGTGATGGTCTTACTATCATAAGAAAACTTTAATTAAAACTACCTTGCCTGTTAGTAATCTGTTTTCTGTTTTTCTTTCAGGGCTTTATAAGGGCCAGAAAACAGGAAGGAGCAAAAGAACAATGATCATTGTAACAAGTGTAAGTGGAGCGCCTACTTTCAGGAAGTCAATAAATTTGTATCCTCCCGGTCCCATGACCAAAAGATTGGCTGCATGTGAAACGGGGCTCATGAAGGTACCGGCGGCAGCAACAGCCATAGATATCATCATGCTTTGAGGTGAAATGCTGAAACTTTCAGCCAGTTGCAAAACAATTGGAGACATTATGACAACAAGAGCCGGAGGAGGAATAGCCAGTGCAGAAACTGCTGTAACAATGAACAAACCGGAAATAACTCCCCACGGGCCAAACTGACCCAATACGCTAATTGCCCATTCTGTTAATAACGCAGCTGCTCCTGTTTGCTGCATAGCAGTTCCAAGAGGTAACAATCCTGCAATCAGGAATACCGATCGCCATTCTACTGAACGATATGCTTCCTCCATCTTTATACAGCCGGCAAGAACCATTGCAATCACTCCAAATACCGATGAAATGGCTATAGGTAGTAAACCCAATACTACAGGTAAAAGTACACCGATCATTATCAGTAAAGAAATCAGAGCTTTTCCGGGGCGAATAGGGCGTTGTTTACTTTCGGTAAGTACAATCAGATCGGGATCTGTTGAAAGTTTATCAATTTTTTCTTTTTGACCGTAAAGTAACAATGCCTCTCCAAACCGTAGAGGTATATTATGAAGATTGGTGCGGTATGCTTTACCTTCGCGCCAAATAGCCAATACGGTAAGTCCGTATTTGCTGCGGAAATCAACTTCACGTAAGGTCTTTCCCTCAAGCGCTGACCGCGGTGCAAGTACAACCTCAGTAAGTTGTATATTTTCCGATTCCAGATCCCGGGTGCTGGTATTTTCTTCATTGATTTCCAGATCTTTTAATCCACGTACAATGGGAATATCGTTTACATTGCACTTGATCAGGAGTTGATCACCCGGTCCGAATTTTTCATTGGGTTGCGGAATATGAAATGCATTATTGCTTTCAATTACCGCAATAATAGTTAAACCCAGCACATTACCTGTTTCGTTTTCGGCTTGAGCTTTATCAAATGATTCAGCCTCTTCGGAAATCTTCATCACGAACAATGCATCCTGCAACTCGTATTCGTTTATCAGTTTTTCATTGTCAACTTTCCCAAAACCTGATATAATTCCTTTATCCTGAAGCTTTTCCAGTTGTTTAGGATCACTCTGAAGTAGTAAAGTATCGGATTCTTTAAACCGATATTCACGCAAACGTGATCTTTTTATCTTACCTGATGTTTTAACGGAAATTAAATTAATATCAAGGTTTGACAAAAAGTCTTTTTCAACCAGGTTCTTTCCCAGCAAAACAGAGTCAGCAGGAAGAACAGCTTCAAATATCTTCAGATCCTTTCCAAGTAATTCCCTGATGTAGGGTTTATTTTCACTTTGAGGAAAAATGATATTCCAGTTTTTAAGCGTTTTAATATCATTAAGTTTTCCCAGCACAAAAAGTTTGTCATTGGCCTGGATCTTTGTCTGTGGTCCAGGGTCAAGCAAATTCTGGTTATTTCTTTTTATAGAAAGAACGTTTACTCCCAATGCAGCTCTTAACCGGCTTTCTTTAAGGGTTTTACCTACCAGGGATGAATCAGGTTTGATCTTTATGGTAAATGTTCTTTGGTTCAGGGCATAAGAAACGGGTATTTCATCATCTTTGGTTGATGTTTTACGAAGAATATCGTGTTGCGGAAGTAATTTTCTCCCAACCAAAGCCATAAAAAGTATACCGCCTAGCATAGCACCCAATCCTACAGGAGTGAAGTCGAATAATTGCAGGGGCTGATAACCTTCGTTCTCAAGAGCAAAACTTATAAGCAGGTTGGGGGGTGTGCCTATAAGTGTAGTAAAACCGCCCAGGTGACAACCAAATACCAATGGAATCAATAAACGTGATGGTGGTTTACCCGTAGAACGCGCCAGATCCATAACTACCGGCAGCATAAGGGCTGCTACGCCTATATTGTTTATAAAACCAGAGAAAAAACCGGATGTAAGCATTATTACGGCAATCATTTTGATCTCGCTGCTTCCTGTAAGATAAAGCAGTTGCCGGCTTAAAATGCGGGCTACGCCCGTTTGATAAAGAGCAGCACTGAGAATAAACATTGACCATACAGTTATAACAGCAGGGTTGCTGAAGCCTGAAAGAGCTTCAGTATGTGATATCAGACCGGTTACTGTTAATACACCCATGACAAGAAGTGCCGTAAGATCCATTCTTATCCATCCGGTAAGAAAAAGCACCAGGGCAGATACAAGTACCAAGAATACAATTAGTATCTCAGGTGTCATGAATTATGCTCTTTTGAATATTGATTTATGTGTTCAGCCACTTCCTCCATAAGCCACATGGGTGTTGATGTAGCTCCGCAAACTCCCGTTTTTTTGACGTTTTTAAACCATGCTTTTTTAATTTCATTCTTTTCTGATACGAAATAAGAATCAGGATTGTTTTCACGGCAGATTTCAAAAAGATACTTCCCGTTTGAGCTTTTCTTACCGCTTACAAAAATTATAATATCATGTTTTCTTGCAAAATCGGCCAGATGAGGTCCCCTGTTTGATACCTGCCCGCAAATGCTTTTAAAAACTTTCATATCCTTATCAGGATTGCAGTTTTGCTGCTGCATTCTGTTGCGTATAAGATCAATCAGTTTTTCATATTGTTCTTTGTTTTGGGTAGTTTGACTGTAAAGATTTATAGGTTTTGAAAAGTCTATTTTATCAATATTATTAAAGTCTTTCCCTATAATAACAGCATTATTGGCGGTTTGTCCGGCAAGGCCATTTACTTCAGCATGCCCTTCCTTACCAAAAATCACCACCTGGCCATTTTTGTTCAGGGTTTCTTCATATCCTTTTTTGATCTTGTGTTGAAGTTTTAGCACAACAGGGCAGGAGGCATCAACTATATCTGTATGATTTTCACGTGCAATACGATAGGTTTCGGGGGGTTCGCCGTGAGCTCTTATAAGTACGCGACTATTATAAAGTTCTTTGAGATCGGAATGGTTGATAATGATCAAACCTTTTTTTTTCAATCTCTCAACTTCTTTATTATTGTGAACAATATCGCCAAGACAAAATAAGCTACCGAAGCGATCGAGATAACTTTCTGCAATATTGATGGCATTGATTACCCCGAAACAAAAACCTGACCGCTTATCAATATTTATTTCCATGTTATAGTTATTGCGGGATACTGGGTACTTCTTTGCTTCCGAAGAGCAATCTGTCGAGGTTTGTGGAAATTGAAAAATGATTGGGTGCTCCGGCCAGATGATAATGCGATCTGCCATATTGAAACATGAAATGAGATATTTTAATTCCTATTCCCCAGGAAAGCCCAACTGTTGAAAGCCTCGAATCAACTCCCATTTCCTGCCTTCGTCTGTAGTTATAACCAATACCCGCAATAAAGTTTTCAGTGGGAAGGAACTCCATTCCAAATACAGCATGTCTTAAAAGTTTATCACCAATTTCACTTAATCTTTCCTGTGAAGTTGCATCACCAGCATCGAAAGATGAAAAAATGGGTTCACGGGCAACAGGGTCTTCATAAGTAAGGTCAAATCTTTGAAGATTATGTGCAACAAAAGAAAATCTTAAGGGAGCGTTTATCAGCTTTTTGGAGATTCCGAATACCACTTCAAAGGGGAGGGGTTCTCTTTCGCTGTAAAAGGTTGTTATCTGTCGGCCGATATTGCGAAAAACCAGAGCTGATGCAACCATTCTTTCTTCATCGGTATAGGCTACAGAAACATCAGCAGCCAGACCAAAGGATGAATATTGTTCCAGTACAGAGTTGATAGCTTTGATATTACTGCCAATGCTGAAATGGTCATTTAGTGCACGTCCCCAGCCAAGACTCACAACATATTCACTGGCAGAAAATTCACCGTAGATAATACCAAACTCATCAGCATCTTTAAATGTACCATAATTGATGTAAGATATTCCCAGGGTTAAATTACCAATTTTGTTAAAACCCCTTGAAAAAGCAGCGGTTCCATAATTAATGTCCCCAAAATAGTCTACAAAATTAAGTGATAGTTGATTATTGATTTCCGGATTTATCAATGAAGGATAAAAAAGTGCCATACCAAGATCATTATCCAGTGCAGGTACAGCATATCCTCCTAATGCGGTTATACGGGCAGTTGCCGGAAGGTTTATAAATTCATAAACCCGGCCGCTCTGGGACTGGGCATTTACCGGTTTTGCTTCAAGCAGGACAATTAAAATGAATAATGCTGATACGAACAGTAGATATTTTGTGTTTTTCACAGATCAGGATTTACTTTTCAGGGATATTTTCTACATGAAAACGACGGGCAAAATGTAATATTGTAAAAGTACATTCTGCGTTGCCCGCAAAATTACCAACAAATTATGTTTTATAAAGTTTTACTATTATTCAAGTAAGGAAGTTTCGGGCATTATAATTCTTGTTTTCAGACTTAATACCGGAATGGGTGATTGATTTACCATTTGCTGGGCATATGTACCCATAATAACAGATTGTGTTGAAAATTCCTGTTCGGTCATAATAGCAATCATGTCGGCATTTCTCTTTTCTGCATATTCAATTGTTGCTTTTGTAATATTATCACAAACAACTTTTTCATTGATATGTCGAAGACCTGATTTAACCACCATTGCAAGCGTTTCTTTTGTATTGTTTTCCACCCTTTCTGCAATATTCTTTAACTTGGAACTATAAAGCGATAATACATTGATCTGTGCTTTAAAATGTTTGGCAAATTCCAGTGTATAAGGAACTTTTTGAATAGTTTCGATAGTGCTGTCAATAGGTAAAATAATTTTCTCAACAGGGACGGGTTTATTTCTGTAATTCTTTTTAATTGTAATAACCGGCTTATTGGCATGTGCAATTACTTTTGTTGCGTTATTCCCAACCCAGAATTCTTCAAATCCCGACATACCATGGGCTCCCATAACAATCAGCCAGGCCTCTGTATATTTTGCCAGGTTTGTTATTTCTTCATAGATTTTACCATACAATATTTTATAAGTTATTTTACCCGGAATGGTGTCTTCATGTTTTTTGATCAGTTTCTGAAATCCTTTTTCAGCACTGGTGGGTTCATTCTTACTACCTTCGGGTAATACTGAGTCAATGTCTCTGGCTTTGCTTACATAAACCAGTTTAAGGTTGTGTCCGGTTTTTGATGCAAGGCCAAGCGCATATTCAAATGCTTTTATGGATGATCTGGAAAAATCAATCCCAACAACTATACTGTTCATGTTTATGCTTTTTGTGGTTTTTATGCCACTAAAGTAAGAAAATATTACGACAAAAGGAAGATTAAATATTGCAGATAAAGATAGGTGCAATCCTTAAAACAAACAGATAAGTATTTCAGTTAAAATTTTAATAATCGGCAAGTTTAATTAACTCATTATGTATTTTGAGCAGTTGGGGGAGCAGGAGGCAGGAGTTATCATTGGTAATCATATAATCGGCAAGTTCTGCTTTTTGTTTTTGAGGCATTTGATTTTCTAATCTCTGCAGTACCTGTTTGCGGGTTATAGAATCACGTTTCATTACTCGTTCAATAAGCAAATTTTCCGGAGCACAAACAAGAATAGTTTTATCGAAATGCTTATAACTTCCGGTTTCAAAAATAATTGCAGCTTCCTGTATACAATAGGGTTGGTTTTTCTGGTACTTTAACCATGTATTGAATTTATCATATACTTTTGGATGAATAAAAGCATTGATTTTTTCCAGATTTTCATTATTGCTGAAAATCACTTCAGCCAGTTTGTTTTTATTGATTTCTCTTTCATTATTAAGTATATCATGGCCAAAAAGTTCGGCCAGTTTTTTTAAGACAGCCGGTTCATTGTATAGTTTTTTGGCTTCACGATCAGCATAAAAAACAGGTACTTTTAAAGTTTCAAAAAACCTGCTTATAAGGGTTTTCCCACTACCAATATTTCCTGTAACAGCAACTTTCAGCATGGATTTTATTGCCTTTTGATCCAGATATACTCAACTTCGGCAGGCCTGATTCTTAAGATATCAACCAGTGCAGGTTTTTCACGAATTTCAACTGGAAGCCTGAATTTGCCGGTTTTAAGGGTATCGGGGCAGTTTACAAAAGCACTAAACATATCGGGAGTTATTGCATTATCATCCTTTAGAGCAACCAGATAATGCACATCAACACGGTCAGGGAAAAGCAAAAAATCTTCAGGCTTAACCTCTGAGTTTCCTGAACAATCAACCGTAACAGGTAAGCTCACCATAGTTTCGGTGAATTCTTCAACAGTTATTAAGATGTCAGTTTCATAATCTGATAAACTGACCTGCTGTGATTTCCAGGGATTTTCAAGCTTAACAGTTTCATTAATATCTTTATCTACATCTGATATAGTTAATTTTTCAGTATAAATATAATTTATAGAGTCAAATAAATTGATTGGGCCAAAAACAGTTACTGAATCGGGAGATAATGCTGGAATATCGTAAACCCTGAATCCTTGTCTTAATTGTAAATCTCTCTCTAATATTACCGGTACTTTTTTTGAAAATGCATCTATGGTATTAAAAAAGATTGTGTCAGGATGAACACTTAAATCAGAACGGGGAATATCGCTGATAACCGAAAATCTTGTTTGTGCCTGGGGTGCTGTAAAAAAATATACATTGCTACCGTTATTGCGTCTTAATTGTTGTAATGTGTTAAAGTCGGTTTTGAAAGTTTCTACCCTTCGCATCATTCCTGATGATAATAGCTTTACACCTGTTGATTGAACGTTTACAATAAAAATGCTGTCGCTTTGGCCGGTAATAATTACATCCTTTGGAGTATTTGTTACTTCGATCTTTACAGGGATCATTGCGGCACTTTCTCTGGAAAGTTTAATGAAAAGCCATGATATAAAACTAAATATCAGACAAAGCAGAAATATAAATGCTTTACGTCTGATTTCAGGTTTTTTTCTGATATTTTGCCAAGACAATACCTTCATTTTTTTCTGCTGAAGCATATAAAAAAACCTAACCGTAGCCTGGTCGGGTACGGTCAGGTTTTGTGCGGTTTCATTTATCAGCGGTTCTCTGACAGTTGCTGTTCTTGAGGGCCATCCATGGCAACGGCTGATTTCTCAACCCGAAAACGGATTTCAGGTGCTACTTCAACAGTAAAGGTTTTTTCCTGTACCTCTGTGATTTTTCCATGTATACCACCAATGGTAATAATCTTATCTCCTTTTTTCAGACTTTCCCTGTATTTGCGTGCATCCTTTTGTTTTTTCATTTGTGGGCGAATAAAAAAGAAGTAAAAAACCACAATGATTAGAATTAAAGGCAAAAATGCTCCAAATCCGCCTCCTTCGCCTTCCTGGGTCATTAATAAAATGTTAAGCATATTCATAATAATAATTGTTTGGTTTGAAATTAAATGATTTACAATTTATCTTTCCAAAACTTCTGCTGTTATGCGCAAAGTTACAACAGATTCTTCAGCATTTGAAAGAACTCTTACTGATTCTGACTGAAATCCTCTTCTCCCGGCTGAATTAAAAATTATGTCAATTTTCCCATCGTATCCCGGCAAAATCGGATCCTTTGGGTAATCACCTACAGTACAGCCACATCCACTTCTTATGCCTGTTATTAACAAAGGGCTTCCTCCTGTATTTGTAAAACCGAAACCATATGATACCCTTTCACCTGTTATAAGCTTTCCAAAATCATGTACATCTTTTTCAAAACTTATTGCCGGATTTTCACCGGTCTCTGAAATGTTCTGGTTACTGTTTTGGTTCTGATGGTTTTGATTGCAGGAGATTAGTGATGATAGAAATAAAATTCCTGACCAAAAAATAATCGTGGTTTTCATCAATTTACTGTTTATTTAATTTCTGAATTTTCTTTTCAGCTGCAAGTTCTTCAACAAGTTTATCGAGCACACCGTTTACAAAAATCTTACTTTTCGGAGTGCTGTACATTTTTGAAAGCTCAATATATTCATTAAGTGATACTTTAACCGGTATTTCTGGGAAAAGGATGATTTCTGCCAGAGCCATCTTCATAATTATAATATCCATGAGAGCTATGCGTTCAATATCCCAGTTCTGTGTTTTGGCAGCTATCATAGGAGCAAATTCTTTATCATGAAGTATGGTTTTCTTAAATAATTCTTTTGCAAACCTTTTATCATCAATGTCTTTGTAAAGACTCATAGGTTGAAATTCAACCTCTTCACCATTTTTCATGGCTTTTATGCTTTTGATGATCATTTTATTTACCAATTCCCAGTCATCAAGCCAGTAAATTGAGTTTTCTTCGTAAAAGTGATGTAATAATTCCGATTCGCAAATATAGCTTTTAAGAAGTTTCAGAATAATATCCCGGTCCTGCTCCCAGTTGGTTTCAGGGCTGGTCATATAATCATCATAGTGTCTGCTTTCTTTGAAATGCAGGAATATTTTTCTGGAAATTTCAGGAGCAGGTGCCCATGAGATTTTTCGCTCCTTTAGTTTTTTTTCAAGTTCAGGGCTGTTTCCGATGCCTTTCAGGCATTTGTTTTCAATAAACCGGGTATTGGGTTTAATATCTTCTGCCGAAGGAATTTTTTTATTCTTATTATCTTCAATGATTTTGCGGGCTTGCCTGCCAATATCAAGGATCAGGGTGAGCTGATAAAGATATAGATCATAAATTTTGCTGATACTGAAAAGTAATTCTTTCTCGCCGGAATCCAATGATGTATTTCCCGACTGGAAAAATGCATACAGGCTTTGTAAAACTTTAACGCGTAAATGCCTTCTGTTTAGCATAGGGTAAATAAGTTCTGTTAACAAGGAACGAAACATCAGGGGATTTCCTGAAAAACACTGCAAAAGTAATTCATTTTTAAAAACTTTCTTAATACTTAAAATAATTTACATATAAATCAGTTAGCTTTAAACCTCAGACCAAATTACTTGTTACATTACTTGTAAAGTAAATTATACACTGATTTTATATGGTTTGTTGTTATTTTCTTTCTGGAAATAAATACTTTTCAAAAGAATGGCCGGTATAAAATTACGGTTTGTTAAGATTAAGATCTTGTTACTTTGAAAAAACTTTTTTTATTTTGCCAAATCATTAAAAATATGAGGAAATAAATATGAGTATGGAAGAGAAAGGTAAGCAGTACAATAACGAGGAATTATTTTCCAAAGCCGTAAGAGCAGGTAAAAGAACTTATTTCTTCGATGTTAAAGCTACACGGGCAGGTGAAAATTATCTGACCATAACCGAGAGTAAAAAACGATTTGACCAGCAAAGTGGTAAATTCTTTTATGAAAAACATAAGTTATTCCTTTATCAGGAAGACTTTGATAAATTCGAGACGGCTCTTAAGCAGGCTTACGAGTATATAGCCACTGGAGAAGTTCCGCAGTCATACCTGGATGAAATGGAAGAAATAGCACAACTTAGGAAAGAAAAAGAATTTACTG
>CAYXIT010000023.1:0-9349 GCA_964465275.1 uncultured Bacteroidales bacterium
AGGTCGATACCTGAAAAATGATCAATGAGCTGATAACTGACATTCCTGAGAGAAACCCTGTCAACATTTATTTGCCAATCGTTGGTTTGACTGTTTTCTTCAATGGTCTCAATCTGTGATACTGTATCTCCGTTTTCTTCCGGGGCAAAAGCATCTATTAGAAACTGAAAATTAAAAACCGTATCAGGTTGCCGGCGCAGCATATTGGCTGTTGCATTCTCCAGCTCCAGTTTATTCACATTTACCTTGTTTCTTAGCAGACCGATCATACCCACATCAACAAATATACTTCCCGCGTGAAGCAAAGTATCTCCTTTATTGTCTTCTACATAAATACCTTTCAAGCCAACCTTTTTTGGAAAACGAATGGAAACCCGGTCAATTTCTATGGTGGTTTGTGTTTGCCGGCTCAGGGATGTTGTAATTTTTCCGGTGAGCCAGGTTTGCACGAATGAGAACTGAAGGATGATTAAAATAACAAGAAACAGTAAAAGAAATGAGCCTGCCAGCCATCCGATAATTTTCAGGAATTTGAAAAAATATTTTTTCAATATATTGTTTGACATGGACTCTGATTCAGGTGATGATGAGATGTTTCTTTTACTAGACTGAACGCAGCTTTTTGAGCTTTGTTTGAAATCTTGAATAACAAATATACAATTTTGCTTTATTCTAAATTTACCCGCTCGAAAACCTTCGGTGAAATTATTCTGATCGATACATCCTGTTAAAATTCCTTTTGATCATGTGTTGGTTTGTTCAGGTCAGAAAAAACTGTAAATCCTGTTTTTTGTAAAAAAGTAAAATTTTTTAAAAACTCGGTTTATTATAATTTTGTGGGAAATAATTGAAATCACTAGCAACTATTAACCTAAAAACCAGAATTATGAAATTGAAATCTACTTTATTATTTTTTACACTGTTATGCTTTTTCACGGGCTATTCGGTTGCACAAATGACACCCAAGGATGGCAGTTTACAGGACTTACCCCAAGTTGTTAATTTTGAAGAATTTAATGGAGTAAACCTTTCTGAAATCTATCCCGGATGGCAGGAAGGACAAGGCTATCAGCAACCTCAATATGCCGGTGGAGGCTGGTTTAGTGCCGATCAGATACATGACAGCAAAACTGCGGCTGTAGGTTTTTCTTTTACAGGCTTGCGGGATGAATGGATCATCTCTCCGCAATTTATGGCTACAGAGACTACTGTTATTTCTTTTAAAGCTGCATTAAGCCGTTTTTGGGATGATCCGGCTACAGGTAACCTGGCTTTTAATGATAGCATTTCGATTATGGTTTCTACAAATACCGAATTTCTGGAATTTACACATCTGGTGCACTCATTCAAACTGGGAAATACACCCGGCTGGCAACTCCAGGATTATCAATTTGATCTGAGCCAATTTGCAGGTCAGTTGATTCATCTTGCATTTTACGCAACAAACGGACAGGAAGCCAACAGTCTTGCCGCTTTTCATCTTGACGATATTGTAATAAAGAACGCTGTTCCACATGATGTTTTGCCTGTTGAATTGCAATCACCGATGGCTAATACATGTTTTGATGACCAAATACCTATCGAGGTTCTCGTCCAGAACGATGGTACTGATGCTGTTTCTTCTGTTCCGGTAAGGGTTAGAGTAAGAGGTGCCATCAATGAAAATTTCTTTGGTATTTATGAAGGAACACTTCAACCCGGCGAACAGGGCCTTGTAAATGTGGGTTTTTTGATGAACCCTCCTTATGGTGACTATACTTTTTCAATTGAAACTGAGATGTCCGGTGATGAATTTCCTCAAAATAATATACTGAGTGATGTAAAGTTTACGAATCCCGAGCCTGTGGAGCTTCCTTTACCATTTATGAATTTTATGGGATTCTTCTGGAGTAACCTAAGCGAAGTTTATCCTGGCTGGTATGAAGCAAGAGGCAAAGATTACCCCCGTGCAGCAATGGATACCGACTGGCAGGGAATTAACTATGATAATGCCCGCACTGCAAACGTATATTTTGCAGGTTTGGGAACAGAAGACTGGATGGTTGGCCCCAAATTCAACGCCACAGAAAACCTGATTGTAGAATTCAGAGCTGCTGCTGAATATATTCAGGGCGGAGAACAAATGGGCAGTGATGATAAACTCGCGGTTATGATCTCTCCTGATTGTGGTGAAACCTGGGAAGAAGTGGCATCAATTACACAGCAGGATAATCTTACCGGATCACTGCAGCCTTTTTCTTTCGAAATTCCCGGCTATGATGGTCAGGAAATTATACTTGCATTCTATGCTACAACCGGCACAATAAATAATTCACCGCAATATATTGTACATGTTACTGATATTGATATAAAAAACCTGTTTGATTTTGATGCAGGGTTAACCCGTATTCTGGCTCCGGCAAGTTCATGTGGCTTTTCGAACGAAGAAGAGTTGATAGTTGAAGTAAAGAATTTTGGTGTTCAACCTATCTCTGATTTTCAGATCGCTTATAGCCTGAATGGTGCCGATCCGGTTGTAGAAACCATTACGGAGAGTATTGCCTACAATGATGCTTATGAGTATACTTTTACTTCCACCCTTGATCTTACCCAGCAGGATGATAATGTAATAAGTGTATGGACGATGCTTGATAATGATGAATACCCTGCAAATGATTCTTTGGCAGATATCCCTTTAGTGCTTTCATCGCATGATCTGGCAAATGATGGTCAATACATTATGGGCTTTGAAGAAAATGAAGATATTTCTGACTGGCTTGTGGAAGATGGAAATAACGACGGAACAGAGTGGGAATTGATAAACGATCCTGTACATGCTCAAAGCGGAAGTTATTCATTTGGCTATTTTTCCAATCAAACCAGCACGCCAAGTAACGATTGGGTATTCAGTCCATGCTTTAACCTGCAGGAAGGAAACACATACAATGTGAGTTTCTGGTATAAGAACCGGGCATCTAACTGGCCTGAGAGTTTAAAACTTATGCTGGGCCAAAATCAAAACCCTACGGATATGGACATTACACTTATTGATCTGGGTGAAATATCCAATTCAGGCTACCTTAAAGCAGAAGTTGAGTTCAGTGTGGATGAATCCGGCGAATATTACTTCGGCTGGCATGCTTATGGTCCGGCTGACCAGTTTGGTATGCATATAGACGATATAACCATTTATCAGGTTTTTGATCAGGATCTGGCACTGCTCAATTTCAGAGCCGAGAGATTAAAGGGTGAAGATTGTGTGCTTCAGGATATTGATGAGATTCAGCTTCGCATCTGGAATGCTGGCACCGAAGATGTTAATCAGATCTCTGTGGCCATTGAAATCGATCATGCTGATCCGATTGAAATGACAGCAAATCAGACGCTTGCTGCAGGAGAAACTGCCTGGGTAAGCTTTAGTAATGGGTTTGTGCTTGATGCTTACCAGATGTATCATCTTAACTTCTATATTGCCAATGATGCAGACCAGAATCCTACAAATGATACACTCACCCTGGAATCTTTTATGCACTCCGATTATAGCATTGGCTTTGAAGAAGATGAAGATTTCAGCGGCTGGACCGTACAAAGCCTGGAAGGAGTTAACCAGTGGCAGGTTTATGAAGGTGCAGGACAATCCAATACCGGTACTCAGGCACTGGCTGTCAGAACCGATGGGGCAGGTGGAAATACTGCCAATGATGACTGGGCCATAACCGATTGTTTCCATCTGGAAGCAGGGAAATGCTACGAAATTTCTTTCTTCTATCGTTCGTGGTTCTCAACTGAAAACCTGTCAGTATATATGGGTACCGATAATGATCATACCGATATGGATATATTGCTGATTGACCTTCCTGAGTTTAACAGTAATGCTTATCAGCATGCTTCTTACCAGTTTTCGGTTGAAGAAGATGGTACATATTATTTCGGATGGCATACCGATGGCGGTACTTCCGGGCGATATTATGTATTTGTGGATGATGTAAAGATTATTGAAGATATTGCAGCACAACCTGTTGCAGATCCTTACACTGAGATCCTTGATCTGGAAGTATTCTTCAGTGCCAATGCTGAAAACTATTCTTTCCTTGAATGGGATTTCGGTGATGGAAATACTTCCAACGAAGCAGATGTTTACCATGTGTATGAAGCAACCGGTACCTACGATGTAGTTCTGACCCTGGGAAGCGGTTGTGTGGACACCGAATATGAGTTCAGCATCACCATTGATTGTGCTATGGATCCTGATTTTGAGTTTACAGTAGATGGCGCCGTTGTAAGCTTTACAGCTCTTGATGATGCCGCTGGCTATCAGTGGGAGTTTGGCGACGGTACTCTCGGATGGGGCCATGAAGTAACCCACGACTATGCTGTGGAAGAATCCCAGACCTTTACCGTTACCCTTACTGCTTTTTACAATTGTGGAAATGAAGTGGTTGAAAAACAAGTGCAGATTGAAGTTACAGGTGTAGATGATTTAACTGATGAAATCGCTGCCGGCGACTTCCTGTTGTATCCCAATCCGGCCAATTCCACTATAACTATTGCTTCGGCATCACCCATGAACAGAATTATGATCACAGACCTTCTCGGTAAGGTGGTTTATAACAAAATTATTTCGGGGAATTCTGAAATAAATATACCTGTTGGTGACCTGCATACAGGTTTATACCTGGTGCATGTTTATGGAGAGGGAGATGTAATGATTAAAAAACTGCAGGTTAACAGATAAAAAAAATATGTAGTAATGAAACAAGAAAACCCGGAGACTTAGTGTTTCCGGGTTTTTTTGTTAAGCTAATTCAATTGGAAGTTTTATGTTTTTTGCGTATTAAAGTTCATGGCATTCTGCAACTCTTCCATCAATTCAGAGAAGATTTCTTTTACAGAGCTGATTTTTGTTGCCAGGTAAGCATTACTGCCTGCAAATGCATAGCCGTTTTTCATATTTCCTTTATAGGCATTGAAAAGAGCTGAAACTATACAATAGGGACTACTTGATATATCGCAGGTCCTGATGCAGTGGAAAGGGCATTTGATGGGAGTTTTCAGTCCCAGTTTTACTTTGTCAAGAAAGGTGTTATTGATAGCTCTTCCGGGCATGCCTACCGGGCTCTGGATGATTTCCATATCTTTTTCATTGGCGTTGATATACGACAACTTAAATTCCATGGAAGCATCACATTCATCAGATGTAACAAAACGTGTTCCTAATTGGGCGGCTTTGGCGCCTTTTTGCATTATGTTATAAATATCTGTACCTGTGTAAATCCCCCCAGCTGCAATTACCGGAATCTCCTGACCGTATTTGTCTTCAAAATATTTTACTGTATCAACAACCTGGGGTACAAGCTCTTCAAGACTATAGTTGGCATCTGAAATCTGATCTTTTTTAAAACCCAGATGTCCACCTGCTTTAGGTCCCTCAACTACAATCGCATCGGGAAGATAGTCAAACAGTGATTTCCATTTATCGCAAATGATTTTTGCTGCTCTGCCGGATGAAACAATGGGAACAAGTTTAGTAGTACTGTCTGGAGTGAGAAATTTGGGCAAATCAAGCGGCAATCCTGCACCTGAAAAGATTACGTCAACCTTCTCAGCAATTGAAGTACGCACCAGGTCAGCAAAATTTGTCATAGCCATCATGATGTTGACTCCTATGATACCCTGTGTTTTTTCTTTAGCTTTTTGTATTTCTTTTTTTAAGCCTTCAATATTGGCTTGCAGGTAGTCAAGGGTTGAATTACGGTGAACAAGACCTAATCCTGCTGCCGAAATTACACCCACACCACCCTGGTTAGCCACAGCTGCAGCCAACCCTGACATGGAGATACCTACTCCCATCCCGCCCTGTACGATGGGTACCGGAATAAGTAAGTCTCCAATCCTAAAATCTTTGATCATGATCGTGTTCTTTTAAATTGGTGTTTTAATTAAATGTAAAGGTAGATAAACTAAAAGGGCACCCGACTTGTACTTTGCTTTATTATTGTTAATTAACATGGTTAATGATTACTGACGAATGGGACTTTCTCTTGAAGTGATCATTGTACTGGTGGGTGTGCCAATGATCATGTGGGTGAGGCCCTTATAAATTATTTTTCATTTAAATATTTCCATGCTTTTTTGTAATTTGCCGCCTGAAACCATTTAACCCTATTAAAGAATGAAGACGCGTCGCGATTTTATCAAAACCACCGGGCTGGCATCTTTGGGTGTCTTGGCCGGGCAATCCTGCCAGAGTAATATTCAATCTCATACACCTCCTATGGGAACAGTTTCAGGTCCGTTGGTTATTTCAACATGGAGAAATATAAAAGCCAATGAAGCAGCCTGGGAAGTGGTAAACCGTGGGGGTCGGGCACTGGATGCTGTTGAGAATGGCGTTAAAGTGGTTGAAAACGACCCCGATGACAGGAGCGTGGGCTACGGTGGCCGGCCCGACAGGGAAGGAAATGTAACCCTTGATGCCTGCATAATGGATGAAATGGGAAATTGCGGCTCTGTTTGTGCATTGCAGCACATAAAAAACCCCATTTCTGTCGCCCGCAGGGTAATGGAAGATACTCCTCACATCATGCTGGCCGGTGAAGGGGCCCTGCAGTTTGCACTGGAAAAGGGTTTTAAACAGGAAAACCTTCTCACCGAAAAATCTCGTAAGGAATGGGAAGAGTGGCTTGAAACTTCACAATACCGTCCAATCATTAACATCGAAAACCACGATACTATAGGCATGCTGGCCATTGACCAGAAAGGCGACATTTCAGGTGCATGTACAACCAGCGGTATGGCTTATAAAATTTACGGCAGGGTAGGAGACTCTCCCATTATAGGTGCCGGTATGTTCTGCGACAATGAAATTGGTGGGGCCGTAGCAACAGGAACCGGGGAGTTGGTGATGAAAACCCTGGGTACTTTTCTTATTGTTGAACTCATGCGAAATGGCGCTAATCCCCAGGAAGCAGCGGAAGAGGCTGTGCATCGCATCATCAAAAAAACACCTGATTATAAAGACCACCAGGTAGGTTTTTTGGCAGTTGATAAAGCCGGTAATTATGGTGCTTATAGTGTACAGCCGGGGTTTAACTTTGCACTGCATGATACAGCAGGCAATAATATCTTTGATGCCGAATCTTATATTTCCTGATATTTCAATACTTATAGCTATTTTAATTGAATCATGCACTATACATAAAATAAGAAAGCAGAAACTTTTTGTTCTCACTTAACCTTTTATATATTATTAATGCAATGAAAAACGAATAGTTTGTATTTGTAATTGTGTATATAATTCCCCATAATTGTTGAAAAAACCTGAAGATTAAATTCAATATTCAGAATACAATCAGCTCAGAATATCCTCACCAAAAATTTCCTACGTATTTTAATGCTTGCAGTATTCCTTAATACCCGTTACAGGTAATATTGAAATTAAGCATCATTGCTTCATCCTCTATTTTATTGGCATAAATTTTTCATAGCCAAAATAGTATATAAATCATTAAATGAATAATAGATTTATGGATGGAGATAACATTAAAGACGTTAGAAAATATTACAACAGTCATGTGAAAGATGAGGATCGCAGATTGGATGAACATCCCTTTGAGATTCCTTTAACCATGCATTTTGTAAAGAAATACCTTACCCCGGGCAATTCCGTATTTGATGTTGCCTGTGGTACTGGAAGGATTGCAGAATTATTGCTTAACAAGGGATATTTTGTCGGGTTGAATGATTTATCAGATCAGAATATTGAACTTGTAGAGAAACGCATAGGAACACATCGCAACATCCTGTTTATGGAACGTTCTGATGCCCTGGAAAGTAAGAGATGGGGACATAAAACCTGGGATAGTATTTTTATTCTTGGCCCCCTCTATCATATGATCAGTCTGAAAAACAGAATACAATTGCTGGGACTGGCATATGAAAATCTGAAACCGGGAGGATACCTGTTCTCATCTTTTATGACCAGGACGGGTGCCTTGGTATACGGTGCTAAGCATAATCCAAAAGGTATACTTTATCATGACGGAGCAAAGAAACTCTGGGAAACAGGAACCGACAACCGTTTTGTTGAAGATACTGAATATTTTACCAATGCATATTTTACCCATCCTGAAGAAATTAATCCTATGATTGAAAGCGCCGGCCTTAAACCACTTCATCTTGTTGGAGTAGAAGGAATCTTTGGGGAAAGATTTGAATTATACCACTCAATGGACGAAACACTGAAAGCTGCATGGTTGGATTTTATTATCGAAAATTGTGAAGATACACATCTGATTCAGCAATCAAAACATTTATTGAGTATAGCACAGAAACCCTGAGAAGCAAGGATATTATGCCCAATGCACCGCATGTGACAGGGCGAATGGATATTGCAGGTTAAAAAAAGTTCATAAAACTTAAACATACAGAAGGATGAGAACAATCATTATAAGCGATATTTCAGAAGCAGCTGACAGCATTATACCCTACGGGTTGAATGTGGGGAAATATACTCAAACGAAGGTAGACATCCTCCATTGTATTGATCCTGAAATTTTACAAGGTCCATATAGCCCTTATTCGGATTCTCAGAGTATAACCCCTGGTGAGAAATTTTCGCATGAAGAGATATTACACAGGGAGAAAGGAATTATCAATGACAAGTTATCAAAATTGCTGAGCAGAGAAGCTTCAGTGTTGAATTATCCCCTGCGGGTTAATACCATAACAGAAATCGGTGATATTGAAAGTTGCATTACAGAGCAAATAAAGAATCATGAAAATCCTTTGATTATTACAGGAGTCAAACCGGGAGGTTCAATGACAGTCAGCCTCCAGGAGTTATTAGAAGTAATTTTTAAACATAATGTAATGGTTATGATCGTTCCCCCCGGAACAAAATTTATCCAACCCAATGCATGTTGGCTGGTAACAGATCTTTATGCCGAAGGGAACAATAAAATCAAAAAGCTTTTCGATTGGATCAACCCACTGGTGAAGAAAGTTTTAACATCGGTAGTTGTTAGAGTTAATCCAAAAAGTAAACGGTATAAAGAAATTGATGAGTGGAAAGCAGTGCTGCAACCCTTTGCAGACAAGGTAGATATATCATCCCTTGAAATATTACATGTATGTGATATGAATATGGCTTTTGAGAGTATATGTGGTCGCAAGAGCAATCAGATGGCTATTTTGCCCAAAAATTCGAATTCCTTTTTCTCCGAATATTTGCTCACTGATAATAATGCAAAGAAACTGACTGAATCAATCAACAATCCTGTATTACTTTATTGAACATGATTGAAACCAAAGATATTTTAAAAAAAAACCCAATTATGGCTTATAAGACTGTGTTGAATTTTTCATTTTT
>CAYXIT010000023.1:9359-14380 GCA_964465275.1 uncultured Bacteroidales bacterium
AGAAGTGGCTTTACATTAATGGTTAGTATCATAACAAACTCATTCACGATTTACCAAAAAAATAAAAAAATGCCCGTACATAACAAAGAAATAGCTGACATATTGAATGAAGTAGCCGATTATCTTGAGATAAAAGGAGAGAATGAGTATCGTATTACTTCATATAGAAATGCAGCACGTACAGTGCTGGGTTTATCTGAAAGTATTTCAAAAATGGCTGAAGATGAAAAGGATATTCAGTCTATTCCCGATATCGGAGAAAGCATGGCTGAAAAAATTAAAGAGATAGCTAAATCCGGTAATTTAGAGCAACTTGAGAAATTAAAAAAGCAGATCCCTGAATCACTAAGAGACATTATGAAACTTGAACAGATGGGTCCCCGGCGTACAAAGATCCTCTATGAAGAATTAAATATTGAATCTATTGATGAATTAAAAAAAGCCGCTGAACAAGGAGAAATTGAAAAGCTGGAAGGATTTGGAGAAAAAACCACCAAAAAAATTCTTAAGGAGATAAAACAGTTTTCTGAGAAAGGAGGGTCTGAAAGGTTTAAACTGCATGAAGCCGGTGAAATGATTCAACCGATGTTGAAATATCTTGAAAAAGAGATGGACAACATAACCATTGCAGGCAGTTACCGAAGGATGAAAGAAACAGTGGGTGATATAGATTTATTATGTACTGCCAAAGATCAGGAAAAAGCAATGCAGCATTTTTGCGATTATGAAGAAGTAAAAGAGATCCTTTCTCATGGAGAAACACGTTCATCAGTGCGGCTGCGGACCGGTCTTCAGGTAGATATTCGTATTATAAAGAAAAAATCAATGGGTGCAGCTAAACTCTATTTTACCGGCTCCAAAGCCCATACGGTTGTATTGAGAAAAATGGCCAAAGAGAATGATCTTAAAATCAATGAATATGGTATTTATAAAGGAAAGAAAAGAGTTGCAGGAAAAACAGAAAAGGAGATGTACGAAAAGCTGGGTCTTAAGTATGTTGAACCCGAATTAAGAGAAAATCAGGGCGAGATCGAAGCAGCAAAAAAGGATGAACTTCCCGACTTATTGAAATTAAAGGATATAAAAGGCGATTTGCATACACATACCAAAGCTACCGATGGTAAGAATACCCTTAAAGAAATGGCCGAAGCTGCTAAAGAGAAAGGATATAGTTATTTTGCTGTTACCGAGCATTCAAAAAAAGTAGCTATGGCAGGGGGGCTGAATGAAAAAGACCTGGAAAAACAAATCGGGGAAATTGATGAATTGAATAAAAAAATGAAGAAAATCAAAATCATCAAAGGAATAGAAGTCGATATCCTGGAAAACGGTACACTGGATCTGCCTGATGATATTTTAAAAGAGCTTGACCTTGTAATTTGTGCCATCCATTACAATATGAATTTATCTAAAAAAAAGCAGACTAAACGAATTCTGAAAGCCATGGAAAATCCGTATTTCAATATTCTTGCACACCCCACAGGGCGCATGATCAACAAAAGAAGCGGATATGATATCGATATGGATGAAATAATGAAAGAAGCTGCTGAAAAAGGATGCTTCCTTGAAATTAACAGTAATCCTGATCGAATGGATCTGAGTGATAAATATGTAAGAAAAGCGAAGGATGCAGGTGTGAAACTGGCAATTTCTACCGATTCACATTCCACCGGAAACTTTGATTATATAAAATATGGTGTGGCACAAGCCCGGAGGGGGTGGATGGGTAAAGCTGATATTATTAATAGCCGTTCATGGAAACAACTTGAAAAACTTTTATATCGAAAATAACAAAATATAATCTGAAAATGATATTGATATTTTTCGGACTACCTGCAACAGGTAAAACGTATTTATCGGAAAAGGCAGCAAAGAAATTTGATGCGGTTCACCTGAATACCGATATAATAAGGAAAAAGATAAACCTGCAGGGAAAATATGATGAACATTCAAAGCAGGTTGTATATGATTTTATGTTGAATGAAATGGTTCAGTATGCACAAAAAGATCAAAATATTATAGTTGATGGTACTTTTCAAAAAGAAAAAAACCGAAAGCAATATTTCAAAAAAGTCACAGAGCTAAAACAGGAATTGTATTTTATTGAATTACGCGCAAAAGAAGAAACTATAAGAGAAAGAATGAAATCAGACCGTAACCATAGTGAGGCCGATTTTAATGTGTATCAAAATATAAAAAGATCTTTTGAATATATGAGCGAGTCTCATTTGATATTATGGACTGATGTTTACACTGTTTCCGAATTAATAAATAAAATAAAATTGTATATCAATGGATAAAGAGCAGATCATTAAAATGAAGGAAGAGTGCCTCTTCCCTGATAATTGCGAGAATAGCGCTTTTACAGAAACACATATTTCATGGATTGTATTAACAGATCAATACGCCTTTAAGGTGAAAAGACCTGTTAAATTATCTTTTCTTGATTTTTCAACAACTGAAAAACGAAAACATTACTGTCTTCAGGAATTGAAGCTTAATAAGCGCCTGGCACCTGATATGTACCTTAGTGTAATACCTGTAACCAAATCATTGATTGCGGAAGAAACAAACAACGATGATGATATTATAGATTATGCAGTGCAGATGAAACGAATGGACAATGATAAGGAAATGCATAAATTACTGGAGGATAGCAAGGTAACCAAAAAAGATATGGAAAAGCTTGCACGGAAAATTGCGCAGTTCCATAAAGACACCCAGATTGTAAAAAACGCTTTTAATACTTCCGGTATGATTGATGAATTTACCGATATAAGCAATATACTTGATGACGATTCTGAAAATCAACTCATTTCTCCGGATCATAAGGAAATTGTATTGCGTTGTATAGATAAGTCAAAAAAATATCTCAACGAAAACAGAAGTCTTTTTAATGAAAGAATCATCAATGGATTCCAGCGCGATTGCCATGGCGATCTGAACGCTACCAATATTTTTCTTTACGATGATCCTGTAATTTTTGACTGCATTGAATTTAATAATGATTTCCGTTACATTGATATACTGAATGAGATTGCCTTTTTATGTGTTGATCTCGATTTCTACGGGAGCAAAGATCTGGGCAGTTTGTTTGTCAAAAACTATAAGCAGTCATTTGAAATGAAAGATATTGATATGCCTGATCCGTTATTTAATTTTTACAAATGCTACAGGGCCAATATCAGGGCAAAAGTAACCCTGTTAAGTCTGAGCGAAGATCCTGATGATAAGCATAAGCAAAAAGATGTGAAAGGATATATAAAATTAATGGAAGATTATAGCGGATATTTTTAATACCACCTATACTTATGGTTAAATGCCGGATAATCAAATCACCTAATTCTCAAACAAATAAGCTGCAATTAATTTTTTTTTGATAATTATAAACCATAAAATATAAATGAATATGAAACGAAGTTTAAAAGAACTCAAAGGATTTTCCATTGAAACATCTGATGGAACAAAAGGAATCATTAAGGATTTTCTTTTTGACGAGGATAGCTGGAAAATAAGGTATCTGGAAGCCGATTTCGGAAATTTTTTCAAAGACAAACGGATTTTACTCCCTGTGAATGTGATGAAGGATCCATTGTGGGATGATCAGAAAATTCCCATAAGCGTATCAGGCGAATACATAGAAAACAGTCCCTCACCCTTGGATAAACCTACTGTTTCGCGTGAATATGAGAAAAAACTGTTGGATTATTATCAGTTCGGTGCTTACTGGGCTGATGAAATGGTTACACCTACCGGCTCGGGAATGTACTATCCGGCCCGTCCTATCAGAGTTCCTGTGAAAGAAATAAATGAAAATGATCTGGATACAAAACTCAGAAGTTTTAAAGAGGTCAAGGGATACCACATCCTTGCTACTGACGGCCACCTTGGGCATGTGGAAGATATTATTGCTGATAATGCCGACTGGCAATTAATTTATGTGATAATTGATACCAGTAACTGGCGGCCATGGAGCAAAAAAGTAATCCTTTTGATCAGCTGGTTAAAGGAGATTTGCTATGCATCAAAAGAAGTATCTATCGATGTTGATACCGAAGTAATAAAAAATGCTCCTGAAATCGACACAAGCAAACCCATTGAGGAAGCTTTTGAAAAGGCACTGCTGGATTATTATGAGCGTGTATTTTCATCAGATAAAGAACAATAGCATGCGAAAACATTGAGTTTCTGATGAAATTTTAATATCTCAGGAGTTGTGTCATTATTAAAACTTAAGGATGAAGAAAGGTGAAGCCGAGCATCAATCAGCAAAAGAAGACCATGAAAGAAACAAGAAAGAACAAAAAGAAAAGGATAGGAATGATGAATAATTCATAAAAGTTCGGGTGTTTAAAAAATCTTATATATGAAAATATTTATTGGTTGCAGCGGATATTCATACGATGATTGGAAAGGAGATTTTTATCCTGATGATATGCATCAGGATGAATGGCTCTCCTTCTATGCCGAAAAATTCAATACGGTAGAGATCAACAATTCCTTTTACAAATTTCCTGAAAATGAATCTATCGAAAAATGGCTCAGTCAAACACCTGCGAATTTCAGATTTTCCATTAAGGGTCATCGTTTTTTTACCCATTTGAAGAAGTTTAATGTTGATGATTCTTTCAAAGAGAAACTAAATAATTTTCAGTCTTCCCTGGAGCCACTCAAAGAAAAAGCCGGATGCGTATTGTGGCAACTGCCGGGCAATCTGCATAAAAATATCCCGAAACTCGAAGCTTTCTGTCAGGAACTGGACAACGATTTTACCCATGTTCTGGAGTTTCGCCATCCATCATGGTTTGATGAGGATGTGTATGAGTTCATGAAAAAGAATAATATTGCTTTCTGTATTCTTTCAGCTCCCGGCAATCTGCCCGAAGATCTTATCGTGACCCACAAAACTGCCTATGTGCGGTTTCATGGCAAAAAAGAGTGGTATGATTATCTCTATTCTGAAAAGGAGTTAAAGGAATGGAAGAAACGGCTAAACGGATTAAAAAATATCGAACAATTAT
>CAYXIT010000023.1:14409-20634 GCA_964465275.1 uncultured Bacteroidales bacterium
GCAATGTTTTCTAAAATTTGATTTTTATCATATCAAAAGGGATTAATTAAATTCTTTTGTAGATTTCTCTCCACAATTATTTCATTGATTCAATATAATTTTTTTCTACACGATTGAAATTCAGCTATCTGCGGCGCATGGTAATTCATTGGCATCAATTTTGGCACTGCTTTAAACACTTGGCTCGTCAATTAACAGGTCCGAATTCAAATACTCAAAAGCTGTAATATATTACAGAAAGTTTTGATGACTCATGTTTTGGCTATAATATTTTATTTGAAAGCCGGTGAAGGAGTTGGAAAATGAAATTTAAAACTACAGGATTATGTATATAGCATTGCTACTTATTTTATTTGCAATAACCGTTTGGTTATTACAGGATGGTGTCAGAAACCAAAGAAAAGGACGTATAGGAGCCGGAATTGCCCTCGGCATTTTCACTTTTTTATTTTTCTGGCTGATGTCCTTTTGGGGTGAGATGCTTTGGTTTGACAGCATAGGATTTCCGGAACGATTCTGGACAATTCGTCTGACCCGTTATGGTCTTATTATTGGGGGTTTCATTATCGGTGCGCTTATCATTTACGGGATCACTTTTTCTCTCAAAGAACAAAAAACAAAAAGAAAATTAAGATGGGGAGCTACTATAGTGGGAGGAATCATCGCCTCTTTATGGGGAAACGCCAACTGGGCTGTTTTCCTGAAGTTTATGAACGGGGAGACTACTGGAGTAACCGATCCTTTTTTAGATAAGGATGTCGGTTTCTACTTCTTCACACTTCCGTTTCTTGACAGCTTGTATTATTTGTTGTTATTGTTGATTGTTATTGCCCTGGGGGTTTCCCTGATGGGTAGTTTTCGATTTGTGAGGTCGGGAGAAAGTTTCAGGATACACAGTCGCGATGAGGAGCAGGAAAAACAGGGAAAAAGAAGCTATGGTTCCCTTTATCTCTCGGCAGGTCTCTTCCTGCTGCTGATGGCATTTCTAAAATACCTGCACCGGTTCTATCTGATGTATTCGGAATACGGTGTGGTAAACGGACCTGGCTGGACTGATATTAACGTTAGGTTACCGGCATTTAACATCATCATTGCCATCACCATCGTAGCAGCATTAGCTGTATTTGTTCCTGCAATAAGGCAAAAAGCAACCCATTTCATTGGTTTGAAGAAGCGGATCAAAAATAATCGTCTCTCTGCCCTGGGCATTGTTTATGCCATCACCTTTATCCTGTGGTTTATCGGATTAACCATTATTCCCGCTTTTTTCCAGTGGTTAAAGGTGGAACCTAATGAGTTGCGACTGGAGGAGAAATATATTGCCCACAACATCACTTTCACAAATAATGCTTTTGGCCTCGATAAGGCAGAAGAAAGAGAATTTCCGGTAAGTGAAGTATTTAACAGTGATATTTATAACGACAATCTGAATATTTTCAACAATGTTCGCCTATGGGATTACCGCGCTCTTGACGCTGTGTATAAGCAATTTCAGGAGATCAGGCTTTACTATGAATTTAATGATGTAGACATTGATCGTTATCACATCAACGATGACTATCGCCAGGTGATGGTATCGGCTCGAGAGATGGAGCAGCGGAATCTACCGCAGCAAAGTAAGACCTTTATAAACAAACGATTCAAGTATACTCACGGATTTGGAGTTACCTTGATCAATGTCAGCGAATTTACCGAGAACGGGTTGCCCAATCTCCTGGTGAAAGACATACCCCCTCAAAGTAAGTATGGTAGCCTGGAGGTGGAACAACCCAGGATATATTACGGCGAACTGACCAGGCAACATGTGATCGTTGGGAGTGAGGAAGAAGAATTCGATTATCCAAAAGGAGAAGAAAACGAATATTTCCGCTATGATGGAGAAGGCGGTGTACCTATCAGCAATTTCTGGCGCAAGTTTCTTTTTGCCTGGAAGTTCGATGGCACAAGACTGCTGTTTTCAGGTTACCCTACTGAAAACAGCCGTATTATGTTTCACCGGCAGATCCGGGAGAGAGTTAAGAATATTGCACCATTCCTCTATCTGGATAATGATCCCTATGTTACACTAATCAACGGACATATTTACTGGATCATAGATGCCTATACTGCTTCCTCGTATTATCCTTACAGCGAGTCTTTGGGTTCTATCGAAAAAACTCAATACACTCAGGGTAGAAACAACCAACAAACGCAATCCGAACCTCTCAGGCATCTGCATAGAAAAAATTACGTGCGTAATTCTGTAAAGGTCTTTGTAAATGCCTTTACCGGCAAAGTTGATTTGTATATCTTCGATGAAGAAGATCCGTTAGTCAGGGTATGGAATAAAATTTTACCGGAACTTTTTAAGAAGAAAGAATCGCTCCCCCATGAATTCATGCGTCATGTACGTTACCCTGTTGATTTTCTGCTTTTGCAGGGACTGGTATATGCCAAGTATCACATGACAGATCCTGATGTTTTCTATAACCAGGAAGATCTCTGGATCAGGGCAACGGAAAAATATTACGGCAGTGTTCAAGCTGTGGAACCTTATTATGTAATGTGGGAGTTACCGGAAACAAATAAGCAGGAGTTTATTCTGATGCTTCCTTTTACACCCAAAAACAGGCAGGTATCAATCGGGTGGATCGCCGGTATGTGTGATATGGAGAATCACGGTCGTTTCCTGGCCTATAAGTTTCCCAAGGAAAAGCGTGTACTGGGTCCGCAGCAGGTAGAAACCAAAATTGATCAGGATAGTTTCCTCAGTGGTCAGTTGAGTCTGTGGGATCAACGTGGATCAAGAGTGATCCGTGGCAATGTGCTTGCTATACCGGTGGATAAAACCATTATTTATGTGGAACCAATTTACCTGCAAGCTGAAACAGCAGCTTATCCGGAACTTCGCCTGGTAGCAGTGATGCACAATGATAAGCTGAGTTATGCCGAGGACTTTGAAACAGCCATCCGTGGCTTATTTATGGAATTAGAAACACAAGCTGCCGAAGAAGATATTCCGGCATTTTCGCAAACAATGGAGCAACTTATTCAAAGAGCTAAAACCGCCTTTGATAATTACATTGAAGCCACCGGTAACAGAAATTACCAGCAGGTTTCCAGATCACTGGAAGAACTGGAAAATGCTTTAAACGATTTAAGTGAAGAGAAATAAAAGTCAAAACCGGCAACCTGGATAAAAATTGTATTTATGGCAGGATTTTAATTTACCAGGTGAGTTAACAACATAAGCCGGCCTTTCTTAAACATATGCCCGATATTACCGGGATCAGATATTTAAACCTTACGATATGCCCGAATTACCTGATGTTGAAAAATACAAAAAAGCAGCCGATAAATCCATTGGAAGTAAAGTGGATGAGATCATAGTGAAGGATGAAAAATTTACTGATGCCACCAAAAACAGTCTGGGCAGACATATTAAAAACCATAAAATAAAGAAAACCCGGCGCAGAGGCAAATACCTTTTCATAGAAATGGATAACAAGCATGCCCTGGTATTGCACTTCGGCATGACAGGCTATCTAAGCTACGTGAAACCGGATTCCGAAACCCCTTCTTATGCCAAATGCATATTTGAATTAAGCAATAACCATAAACTCATCTATGTATCAAAACGGAAACTGGGTAAAATTGAGTTGACAGATGATATTGAGCAATATATAGAAGAGCAGGAATTAGGTCCTGATGCTCTGGAGATCAGCAAAACCGAATTTTTTTCTAAAATGAAACAGAGCAGAGCAGCAGTGAAAAGGTTCCTTATGAACCAGTCGGCCTTATGCGGAATAGGAAATGTTTATGCCGATGAAATTCTCTTTCAGGCCTGTATTCACCCCCGGCAAAAAGCATCTGAACTTACTGAAAAACAGCAGGGAGAACTATACAAACAAATGGATAAAGTGCTCAAAACGGCCATTAAAAATCAGGCTGATATAAGCCAAATGCCTGATAATTTTTTACTTCCAAAACGAAAGGAAGGGGAGAAATGTCCCAGGGGCAAAGGCAAAGTAGAGAAAATTAAAATCTCGGGCCGGTCAGGTTACTATTGCCCCGATTGCCAGGAAAAACAATAACCGGTGAATTGTAAAGGAACGTACTATGAGCAAAAATCCATTTTTGAAAACACCGTTTCCTGATTTCCGCGATGTTGATGATTTAAATAAGAAGGAGGCACGCAACGAAACAGAACAATTGCGCGAAGCCATCAATCATCACGATCATCAATATTATGTAGAAAATGATCCCGATATCTCGGACCGCAAATATGATGAACTTTTTGAACGATTGCAGAAGCTGGAGAAAAAGTTTTCGGATGTACAGTCCGATGTTTCGCCCACCCAAAAAGTAGGCGCCGAACCTCTTGAAAAATTATCGAAGAAAAAGCATGTAGCACCCATGCTTAGTATAAGCTCCTCGGCCAAACAAGAGGAGATGGAGGATTTCGTGGCCGCTGTGCGGAAAAAAGCAAAAGGAGAAAAAACGGAATTTTTCCTGGAGCCCAAATTCGATGGCCTTTCGGTAGAAGTGGTATACCGCGGGGGTACATTCAGTTACGCAGCAACCCGCGGAGATGGACAGGAAGGTGAGGATATTTCAGAAAATGTCAAAACAATCAGATCACTTCCTTTAAAGCTTCGTTCGGGCAACGACTTTCCCAAAGAACTCTCTGTACGGGGAGAAATATATCTTAGTAAAGAAGATTTCCAGCAACTCAACAAAGACCGCATTGAGAAGAACAAAAAGCCCTTTGCCAATGCACGCAATGCCGCTGCCGGGATTGTAAGACAGCTCGATCCGGGTAAAGTAGCTAAAGTGCCTCTCGATATTTTCTTCTATGAGGTTATTGGCAGCAAAAGCAAAGAAAATGATTTTGAAAGCCAGCAGGAGTTGCGCAGGCAATTTAAGAAATGGGGGCTTAAGATCAATGAAGAAAGTAAAGGCAGTTCTACCCTGAAAGGAATCAAAGATTTTTACCAGGAACTGGAAAGCAAAAGAGAGAAACTATCCTATGAGATAGATGGAATGGTGATCAAACTCAACCACCGCAATCTTCGCAAGGATCTGGGCAGCAGGGGTCGGAGCCCGCGATGGGCTTATGCATGGAAATTTGAGCCCAGGGAAGAAGTTACCACACTGGTTGACATCATTGTACAGGTAGGCCGCACCGGAATACTTACTCCTGTGGCATTACTTGAGCCTGTTGAAGTGGGTGGGGTAACCGTAAGCCGGGCTACCCTGCATAACGAAGATGAAGTAAAGAAAAAAGATGTTCGCCCGGGCGATACCGTGAAAGTAATGCGTGCCGGCGATGTAATACCCGAGATCGCTGAACGGGTAAAATCGAAAGGGAAAAAAAGAGATAAGCCTTTTGAGATGCCAGGGAAATGCCCCGTTTGCAACACCAAAGTGGTTCGTGAAGGAGCCTACATTCTCTGTCCGGCAGGTCTGTCATGCGAAGCACGATTAAAGGGCAGCCTGAGCCATTTTGCTTCCCGAAATGCTATGAATATTGACAATCTGGGCGAAAAGGTTATTGCGCAGCTTGTTGACAAACAACTCATCAAAAATATCCCGGACTTATATGTGCTCAAACCTTCCGACATTGAGAAACTGGACGGTTTTGCCAAAAAATCTTCTGAAAAGCTTTATGAAGCCATACAAAATTCAAAGAAACCGGACCTGCATCAGTTCATTTATGCCCTGGGCATAAGACATGTGGGAAGACATGTGGCCAGGGTATTGGCAAAGCATTACGGGTCTCTTGAGAAACTTTCCAGGGCCAGCAAAGAAGACCTGGATAATATAAATGAGATCGGGCCGGAGATAGCAGAAAGCGTAGCACATTTTTTTGATAATGATGATAATACAGACATGATCGGAAAACTCAAAAAAGCCGGGTTAAAGATAAAGGAGCAAAAATCTTCTCAATCAGATAAGCTTAAGGGGAAAACTTTTGTAATTACCGGTGAGCTGGATGCATTTACCCGGGATGAAGCCAAAGAGAAAATTGAATCGCTTGGAGGGCGCGCTACATCCTCAGTAAGCGACAATACCGATTATCTGGTAGTAGGAGAGGGCCCGGGGAGCAAGCTTGAAGAAGCCAAAAAAAGAAAGGTTAAGCGGATCGACGAGAAAGAATTTAAAAAGTTAATTTCTTAAGATATATTAGTTATTGAAGATATACATGCTCAATCTATCAAATCACTTATAAAACAGTGTGCTTAT
>CAYXIT010000023.1:20644-34120 GCA_964465275.1 uncultured Bacteroidales bacterium
TCAGACAGGATTAGTTTATTACTACAACTATATGCCTGATTTGATTCCGAAACGATATGATGCTTTCATTTATCTGGATGAAACTCAGGCATTACATCCGGTGAAAAAAAAGACTGAAGATCAACTCACGCCTGAAACCTATCCATGGGGTATCTGACAAAGGTTTCTGTTACATTCCCAGTTAGAGAAACAGTTACATTACAATGATAAGCACGAAGTCTTCCCTTTCTGCAGAATCCAATAGTTTACATGGTTTTGTAGTAAAAAAATCCTTTGGCCTGTCATGAAAAAGCTAAATATTGGTTCATTGCTGTATAAACGGAGAAAACAATACCTTTAATGAACCATCGGTTTAAAATGACAATAATTACCCACACGAACAAAAATCAGAAAGAAACTGCTAAAGCCTTATTTGAGTGAACTTTTTAACAAATCAAATGATTTTTTATGATTTACTGAGATTATAAATGCTCAAATTTGTGCCCAATATATATTTCCCCGAAAACATTCTTTACTCTTTGCAGTTGAATTAACTTAGCACAAAAATTCACAAGTTGTTTTTTAAACTAATAGTCTAAGAAAATTAATCAGATTTTACCGAGTTAATGAACATGAAAAAATCAAATATTCTTATCATCCTGCTTGCTGCATTCACTTTATCTATTAATACGCCGGCAATTGCTCAGGATACGATTCTGCCTGCAAATACCTCCACCAATGGTTTAATAAATGTTTTTCTCGACTTTCATTCTCAGAATCAGTATATCAGAGAAAAGATAAATTTTGTGAATTATGTGCGCGACAGAAAAATGGCAGATGTTCAGATTATGTTGAACCGTCATAGCAGTGGAACTGCCGGGCGAAATTATGTTTTCACCTTTATTGGCAGAGAAAAGTTTACAGGAATGGATAACGAAATAACTTTCTGGGCACCGTCAACCAATACCGATAATGAAACCCGTAAAGGAATGGTTGATGCAATAACCTTCGGTCTGATGCCTTATGTGGCCAACACTTCGCTTGCCGGCAAAATAACCATAAACATAAGCGACATAGATACTGTAGAGAGAGAGGAAGTTGCAGATCCATGGAAAAACTGGACTTTTGAGATATATGGCGGGTTAAATTTACACCAGGAAAGCAAACAAAGCAGATTTGATTCACGCTGGGGGATTTTTGCAGATAAACTTTCAGAAGATTGGAAAATAAGGGCAAGGCCTTATTTTAATATTAATAGTCAAACATTTGTCACAGAAGATATTGAGATAAGCAGAAACCGGTTCAGGCATGGTTTTGATGGGTTTTTGATCCGAAGCATAAACCAACACTGGTCAGTGGGTTTCTTTGTGGATATGCTTTCCAGCACTTTTCACAACATACTATTTAATATTGAAGCTGAGCCTGGTATCGAATATAGTTTCCTCCCTTACACAGAAGCCAATTACAGGGCAATAACACTGGACTATCGTATTGGAGCAGGACATCACAGGTATATTGAAGAAACCATTTTTTTTAAAATGCAGGAAAACCTGTATCATCATTCACTGAACTTTACTGCCAGGCTGCAGCAACCATGGGGTTCGTTTGAAGCAGGCATTTCGGGTTCTCATTATTTTCACGATTTTACTGCCAACCGCATTTCCTTAGAATCGGATCTCGAATTGAGAATCATCAAAGGGCTATCACTTAATCTGTGGGGTAATTTTGAGTTTATTAATGATTTGGTGGCATTGCCAGCCGGTGACCTGCCGATCGAGGATGTTTTGCTTCAACAAAGCCGGCAGGCAACAGATTACGAAGTCTCTGCACATATAGGCCTTACATATACCTTTGGTTCCGATTTTGTAAATGTGATCAATACGAGGTTTTAATTGTATTGATCTGCCTTAATGGTAACTCAAATGTTTTATTGAAAAGACTGAACCTGGAATCCACTTCAAACATCTGATCCCGGAAAACAGCCAGATGGATGGTAAAAAATATCTGATATTTTCTACATTGGGTTATTCCTTCTGACTTTCACCAGTCATAGGGACAAAACTAACATATATTAATTCGTGTTCTTTAAATTCATTCGTTCCCGTTTTTTCCAGTAATATGAGTTTTTGAAATGAATTGCTTACCGGTGCTAACAACTTTCCTCCAATTATTAGTTGATCTTTCAACTGATCCGGAATTTCAGGAGTTGCAGCGGTGAGAATTATTTTGTCAAAAGGAGCCTTTTCGGGCCAGCCGTGAAATCCATCGCCATGTATTACCGTTACATTTTTTACGCCGGCTTCTTTAAGATTAACTTTCGCCAGATCTGCCAGCCATTCAATCACCTCAATACTATATACGTGAGATGAAAGATAAGCCAGCACAGCTGCATTGTATCCGCAACCACTACCTACTTCCAGAATTTTCTCATGGGGCCGGGGATCAAGTATTTGTGCCATGTAAGCTACAATGTAGGGCTGGCTGATTGTTTGTTTCATCCCAATAGGAAGAGGGGAGTCCTGGTAAGCTCTGTACTTGAGACCTTCAGGGACAAAAGTCTCTCTGTTTACATCTTCCATTGCCTGCAATACCCTCTCATTAACTATATCGCGACCTTTAAGGTCCCTCTCTATCATTGTTTTTTTATCGTTCATGATGGTTTTTTTAATATTTAAGCAGAACAAGCATTTCCTTCAGAAACCAAAAAGAAGATACAGGCTTTACAAACTTTCATCTATAAATTCATCTGTTTCAGTTTTGAGCTCTTTTAATTCATTGACAATTTCTTTATGAATTTCTTTTGCATATACTTCAATGTCTTGTATAGCAGTATCGTCAATGTCTGTTGATTCTATGCTTCTTGGTACCGAAACATCAGGATATGGATAACGGTATACAAGCGGACGGACTCTGTCTGCCGGGTAAGTTTCCTGTGTGGCTTCATCAAAAGGATTTTCTCCAATTAAATCTTCATCATCCAGCAAGGCCAGTCTGATATCTATACCGGCTATTCTCTCCTTTATCTTTATGATACTGTTACGTGCTTCCTTATCTATTTTTTCATTTGCCATATCTATTATTGACAGATATTCATCAATTTGATTGTCAAGCTGATTCAGAGCCAGATCCGTTTTATGTATAAATACATGAACTGACTCTTCATTTATACTTTCGTCAATTAATTCAATTACCTCTTGCATATCGTTCTTAACATCGGTCAGATCAGCTTTTGATTCCGATGTTGTTGGTTGCTGTTCGCATGATACTGAAAACAGCATAATTAATGGTATCAATATTCCTGGTAAATACAATAGCTTTTTCATAGGGCATTTCTTTTTGGATTTAATAAAACTTTCAAGAAGCAAAATATTACCGGGTGACCGTAGATGTTCATCTGATCAACCCTGACAGTATTCTACATTGAATTGATCTCCCTGATAAGGGATTCTCTTGATCGACCGGTTTTTTTGCCTAATTTTCTCAGGAGTTCTTCTCCCTGACCTACTGTATATGTTAGATCTTCTTTTGTTAAGCCAGCATACTTTTGCTGAAGTCTGGCTCTGATTTCTTCCCAGTTTCCTTTAATCTCGAATTTTTCCATAATGCAAGTATTTAAAGTTAATACATGTAACTGATCCGGTTTAAAAAACACTTTGCGGATGATCAGGATTTTTATCATGATCTGCCGCATCAGGTAATTAAATTCAGCGATAATTTTATTGTGAATTGGATTGATTGCAGCATAATATGATTTTTAAAACAGATAGTTATCTTTATTCCTTATTATTGAGTAAATACCCTGCCAAAAGTCTAAAATCATTGTAACAAATCTTTCCCTGTTTTAAAAACTTCTATCTACGCTACTTTGAAGGAGTTATAGAAAAAGTTGCAAAAAATGTTCAAAATGATGAATTAAAGAATGTAGATTTTTTTCCACATTCTTCAGGAAAAAACAGATTCGACTGCATGAGAAATTCTCAGTCCTTCTAAAGGGTTAATTAGTGGTTACTCACCCGGACATCTGTAAATTTGTCAAGAAACTTATAGGTAAGTATCTTCACTCCGCTCAGCATCAGAATCCATACAAGTGCGTAAGCCCAGACGATTCCTGCGTTTAACCATCCTATTGGTGGCATAAGGATACCATAAACTGCAAAAAGTGTTCCGACGATCTGGGTACCTTCCAGAGTAATAAACAACCATAGGCTGGGATAGGGTTTCTGCCATAAGGCACCGGTATTTCTTGTAAGAAAGATGGTCATATGTCCGGCAACCAAAAGTTTGAGAAAAATCATGGTTTGTATTGTATCAGTGCTGGCCGATGCATGGTTACGGAGATACCAAAACAGTAAAAAAGATGAAATTACGCCGGTTACTGAAAGAACAGTTGCCACCGACAACACCCTTTTCATATCCCAGCGTACTGGGCGGGAGGCAGTTTTAACATTATCACTGGCAATGGTCATGATCGGGATATCGTTGAGGATTGCCAAAAGGACAATCATGATGGGTGTAACGGGGTAAAAGTTGAAGGCCAGAATCGAAAGTGTCATAAACAGGAGTACACGCATGGTTTCGGTTATTCTGAAAGTGGCATAGCTGATCATACGTTCAAATATCCTGCGAGCTTCATCAATAGCGTGAATGATAACGCCGAGACCAGGTTCGGTAAGCACCAAATCGGCTGCTGAGCGTGCAGCATCGGTGGCACTTGAAACCGCGATGCCTACATCTGCCTGCTTTAGCGCGGGGGCGTCATTTACTCCGTCCCCAGTCATACCCACGATCTGATCGTTTGCCTGAAATTTTTTTATGATATTGAATTTATGTTCTGGGGTAACTTCGGCAAAACCACCAATATATTTACTATTTTCCTTTCCCTTTTCATTGTCTTGCCCCTTTTTATCATTGCTGAAAAATTCTTCTGCCGAAACAATATGGGTATCGAGGCCTATCTGTCCGGCCACTTTTTTTCCAATGGCTTTATGATCGCCAGTGACCATGAGTATATCAATGCCATGTTCCTTTGCATTTCTGATCACCTCTTTTGAATCTTCTCTTGGAGGATCAAGCAAGGGTAATAATCCGAGATATTTCCATTCTCCGTCTTTTTCCTTTTTAGCCACACCCAGCGACCGATAGCCTTCCTTACCGAGTTCGTTAACCCTGTTATTTATTTTTTTTCGTTCATCTTCGCCAGCATTAACAAGATCAAGAATAACCTGCGGTGCACCTTTGGCTGCTGTATATTGTGAGCCGTTTTTTTTCACATCGGTTTCAGCCCTTTTGCGCGTGGGGTCAAATGGTTTGAAATCCTTAATCTGGAAATTATGTAATTCATCTTTATTTTCAACTGCATCAATAATGGCTTTATCTATGGGGTTTTCATCTTCTGCTCATTTTTTTATGGTAAGGGCAGCTACCATGATCAGGTCTTTTTCATTTTCAGCTTCAAATACTACCGGTTTTTGTAACTGGAGCTGATTTTTAGTTAGTGTGCCGGTTTTATCGGTAAACAGCAATTCCAACCCTGCCATTTCTTCCATTCAAGCAAGGCGTGTTACTATTGCCTTTTTGCGGGCCAGGCGGTTGGCACCCATGGTCATTGTTACGGAAAGCACTGCCGGAAGTGCCTGGGGGATACCGGCAATAGTAAGCACCAGGGCAAACATCAGTATATCCCAAAGGGGATCGTTGCGGATGATGCCCGATGCAATAATAATGGCCACCAATCCGGCAGTCAGACCAATAAGCCAGTAGCCAATTCTTAAAACCGCCTTACGAAAATGCGATTTTTCTTCTGCACTTTCTACCAGTTCGACGGTTTTGGCAAACCGGGTATTGGATCCGGTGGCTGTTACCACTGCTTTAGCCTCACCTCTTTTTATGCTTGTGCCAGAATACAACAAATCACCTTCATTTTTATCAACAGGAAGCGACTCTCCGGTGAGTGAGGATTCATCGGCACTAAGATGTTGTTTTTGCAACAGTTTGGCATCCGAGGGGATGATATCTCCCATACGCACTACCACGATGTCTCCGGGTACCAACTCCTTTGAAGGGATTTTTTTGTTTTTCCCGTTTCGTATTACCCTGGCCTCCGGAGCAAGTCTTTCTTTAAGGGCTTTAATTGCATTATTGGCTTTATGCTCATGCCAATAGCTTACTCCGCCATTGATGAGAAGCATAGTAAAGATTACCGCAAAATCTTCCCATCTTCCGGCTATTGCAGAAAGTACCACCGCAACTTCAATCATCCAGGGTATGGGCCCCCAGAAATGTGACAGTAATTCACGGACAGGATTTTCATCTTCTTCTTCCAGCATATTCAGACCAAACTTCTCCTGCCGTTGTTTTACTTCCTCTTCATTGAGCCCCTGCTCAGGTTCCACTGTAAGATCACTTAGTACCTTTTGAAGGTCCACATTTTCATATTTCGATTTTTCCTTTTTACTATTATTTCCACCCATAACTGTCGCCTTTTTTAATAATATTTGGAAACTTTTTTATTTATGTGATGCCTCAGGTTTATACTACTGATGCTGGTATGCCTGCAAAATATGTATTTATAAATTATATATTTTTTTTAATCTGATATCCTGAATCAGAAAACTCAAACCAAATATATCAAGATAGTTTTCTATATAAGAATTTGATGATTTGAATCACCAGAAACGGTAAAATACTGCATATAGCAATAAGAGCCCATATATCCCATTCCAGTTTCTCAAATGATAGTACATCTGCTATACCCGGTATTAAATAAGCAGCGAATAAGGCTGCAAAGCAAATTGCCAAAGCCATCCATATATATTTATTTCGGGTAACCTGGTTTATGAAAAAATGCTCATCAGCATTACGCATATTAAAAACATGTATTAGTTGTGCAATAGCGAGACTGAAGAAAGCAATATTATTTTTTATTTCAACAGACTCTTCCCAGACGAAATGCGCATAATAATACCCCCCTGATATACTGAGCATTAATACCAGGGCATATAATCCAATCTGCAACCAGTTTTTTTTGTTAAGAATGGGTTCATTCGGGTTTTTAGGTGGTTGCTTCATCACTCCGGGATCTCCCTTACCCACACCCAGTGCAAGCGCAGGAAAAACATCAGACAATAAATTCAGAAACAGCAACTGAAGAGGCAATAGTGGCAGAGTGAAAAGTGTGAAGCTAATGAGACCGATAATCAGTATCTCACTCAGATGATAAGATAGCTGATATACGATAAATTTCCGGATATTACCAAAAATAATACGACCATGTTCAATTGCATTAACAATTGAACCAAATGCATCATCTTTTAATACCATATCCGAAACTTCCTGTGCTATTTGTGTTCCTCTCTTGCCCATCGCAATCCCAATATTGGCTTTCTTAAGGGCCGGGGCATCATTTACACCATCACCCGTCATGGCAGCGATCTCCCCTTTTTCCTGAAAATGTTCTACCAAACTTAATTTCTGCTTAGGGCTTACCCGGGAAAATATAAGGGTATTGATAAGTTTTTCATTATCGTCATTATTCAATGCTTCCTGGAGTTCTTTTCCTGAAAGTGCATTGTTATTATTCTTTTCTGTATCATCAAACAAATCAATTTGTTCTCCTACATTTTTGGCTGTTCCGGGATGATCGCCTGTTACCATCACTACCTTTATTCCTGCCTCTTTACAAAGAGCAATAGCGTCAATAACCTCTTTCCTCGGGGGATCAAGGAATCCTACCAATCCAATAAATATTAAATCCTGCAGAAACTCCTGTTCTTCATTATCCTTGGGCAAATCCTTCGTTTTTTTATATCCAAAAGCCAAAACACGAAGCCCTTCATCAGCCAGTTCATCATTTTTCTCCATCCAGTAATTTTTATCTTCTTCACCAAAATTTTCTTCTTTTCCCTGGATAAGAATCTTTGAAGATCTTTTCATTATCGCATGTGCAGCGCCCTTTCCTGCCACATAATATCCTTTTCTATCTTCATATACGGCTCCCATAACCATATCGTCGGAATCGAATGGATCATGGCGTTTTCTTTCCAATTCCCGGTATTCCAGGTATTTATCATTGTCATAACTTTTCGCATATTGCAGCAACGCGATTTCAAGAGGATCGCCATCTCCTCTCTTTTTATTTTCTTTCTGGCTGTCATTGTCATTTTCCGGCAAGCTGGCATCATTGGCCAATACCGAAGTTTTCAGGAAATGGTTAAAATTATCATTATCATACTCTGTTGCAGATTTTTTTTTGTTGTTTACATCAACATCAATTCTTTTATCCTTTGGAAAAAGCAATGATTGCACACTAAGTTTATTGAGGGTAAGTGTGCCTGTTTTATCCGTAAAAATTACGGTTGTTTCGCCCAGGGTTTCAACTGCTTCCAGTTTCTTAACGATAACGTTTTTTCTGGCAAGCTTTATCATTCCCCTTGCCAGGGCGATGCTGGCTACAATGGGAAGGCCTTCGGGGATGGCGGCAATGGTCCAGGCAATGGATGTTTGAATGAGCTGATATAACTCCTTTCCTGCCAGCAACCCAAATAGCGCGAAGGCAACTGCCAGACCTATTGTTACCCATATCAGGTTTTGGGTAAGCTTATTAAGCTTCTTATTCAGAGGTATCTGGTCTTTTTCTTCACCCCCCACCAGATCAGATATGTTGCCCAGTTCGGTATCCATGCCTGTAGCATATACGATGGCTTTTCCAAAGCCATTGGTTACAGCGGTTCCTTTATAAAGAATATTGGTTCGGTCGCCCACACTTTTTTCCTCTTCAATGGCATCTGTAGTTTTGCTCACAGGTACCGATTCACCTGTAAGAGGCGATTCATCCACAGCCAGTTCGGTTGTATGAAAAATCCTGGCGTCGGCAGCTATAAGATCACCTGAATCCACAAGAAGGATATCTCCCGGAACGATTTTCTCTGCATCTGTATCTTTCTCTTCCTCATCACGCAGTACCCTGCATTGAATTTTATCCATTTTCTTCAATGCATCCATTGATTTTTCGGCTTTGTATTCCATCCAAAAGCCTATCATTGTATTGATTAAAAGTACAATTACAATGGCTATTCCCTCTGCTATATCCCCGAAAACAAAAGCCAAAACAGCAGCGGCGGTAAGCAAATAAATAACCGGATTTAAAACCTGTGAAAGTAAAATTTGCCATATACTGCGTTTTTCATTCTCTTTCAGTTTATTCTTTCCGTATTTTTTTAACCTGTCTTTTGCCTCCTGATCTGATAATCCCTTGCTAAAATCAGCAGACAATTTCTCTGATAATTCATCAAAGGAAATCTTATAAGCATCGTTGATATTTAAATCAGATGATCTCTTGTTCATAATAATAGATTCGGTTTTTTCGAATATATATCCATCCCCGTTAAAAGAAAAATGATTTGAAACTGAAAAACTAATGTTTTGCTTAAGCTTATTTAAATTGCTGAATTTTAAAAAAAACCATCCCCGGTTTTATTTATTAAAAGGGGATGGTTTTTATTTAAAAGTAAATGGCAAAACCTAAAGGTTTTCTTCAATAAACTGATTTAATTCCGCATTAAGCTCCTGCAAATTGGTTCTGGCTTCTTCCATGACTTCCTCTCCATATTGAATTCGTTCCCTGATAACTCTCTCATCGATGTTAATAATGTGTGGAAACCGATAACCTACAGGGCGTACTCTCCTTACATCACGTACATCATCATCAAAACCCTCTCTGTCCTCATTCATTTTCAGTTGTTCATTGCTTTCCAATAGAGCCAGTCTGAAATCTATTTCAGAAATTTTTTGTTTCATATCAATTATGCTGGTTCGCGTATCCTTGTATATTCTGCGGACAGCTTTATCCATTTCATCCATGTAAGCATCCAACTGTGTTTCAATTATATTTAGTGCTTCGTTACTTTTACTTATCATTTCTCTTGAATGATCGGCTATAATGGCACTATCCAGTAATGCTGAAGCATCCTGCATTTCCTGCTTTATTTCAGATAGGCTTTCACGAAATTCTTCATCTGAAAGTTTCTGCGGTTGATCGCAGGAAGCAAAAACAAACACCGCTGCTAATAATATTAGCCAAGGATGACCAAATATATTTTTCATAATATTATTTAGCTTTTAAAATTCGACATCAGATTATTTCAGTTTGAAATAACCAATACATATCCTGGTTTTGCAATCACCAGACTTATAGGCTTTCTATTTCTTTGATGAGATCTTCCCGGGATTTGCCGGTTTTTTTCTGAAGTTTACCCAAAAACTCTTCAGTCTGACCTTCTGCAAATGTAAGGTCATCATCAGTCAGGTTAGCGTATTTCTGCTTTAATTTGCCTTTAATTTCATTCCAGTTTCCTTTAATTTCTAACTTATCCATAATACATATTTTTTTTGGTTAATATTAATTTGATTTATAAAATGAATTCCATTCATTCAATAATATAATTTGCCAATAATTATACCGGGAATACTTTTTTTTGAAATCTAAAATTATTAAGATATTCTGCATAGGAATTATTCACCGGAATCCTTTATTTTACAATGAATACAAAGGATTGTACAATAATACCCAAAACAAAAGATGCAAAATAAAATCAAATTCACCTTCATTAAATTATTAATAATGTGTGGAATATCATACACACAATCTTTGTTATCTCATGAATTTACTTTTATAAAAAATATGCCTGTTTTTATATTCGTTTACACTATTTACCTTCTGCTTCCAGGATATTTTTTATTCCCTTCGCCACAGCGTCAGGATTAAATGAAATGCTGCTGATACCCTGGTCAACCAGGAACCCGGCAAAATCAGGAAAGTCACTGGGTGCCTGACCACACAAGCCAATTTTCCGGCCCTTCTTTTTTGCCTTTTCAATGGCCATACTGATCATCTTTTTGGCAGCAGCATTGTTTTCATCAAATAAATTGCTTACCAGTTCAGAGTCACGATCAAGGCCCAGGGTTAGCTGGGTAAGGTCATTGGAACCGATGGAAAACCCATCAAATACATCAGCAAATTCTTCTCCTTCCAGCACATTGGAAGGAATTTCACTCATCACATAAATTTCCAGATCGTTCCAGCCTTGTTTCAAACCGTATTCTCCCATCAGGTTGACCACTCGCCTGCCTTCTTCTACAGTCCGGCAAAAAGGTATCATAAGTTTTACATTGGTGAAGCCCATCTTATCCCTTACCATCTTCATGGCTTCACATTCCATTTTAAATCCTTCTTTATATTCTTCGCTGTAATATCTTGAGGCTCCTCTGAAACCCAGCATTGGGTTTTCTTCATCGGGCTCAAATTCTTTTCCCCCGATCAAATTGGCGTATTCGTTGGATTTGAAATCGGTCATGCGTACTATTACATCACGGGGATAAAAAGCGGCAGCGATCTGAGCAACCCCTTCAGCCAGTTTCTCAACAAAATAGAGTCTTTTATCATCATAGGATGACGTTAATTCTTTAATTTTCTTTTTTGCTTTGGTGTCTTTGAGTTTATCATATTCGGCAAGTGCCAGCGGATGGATCTGGATGGCATTATTAATTACAAATTCCAGTCGCATCAGCCCTACACCTTTCACAGGATAATCGCTGTAAGAATATGCTATAGAAGGGTCGGCCAATATGAGCATTACTTCTGTTGAAGGCTCATCATATTTTTCAAAATCAATTTCTTCTTCTTCCCATTCCAGTGCCCCTTCATAAATCTTTCCTTTTTCTCCATCGGCGCATGAAACGGTAACTTTCTGACCATCCTTTATTTTTTTGGTGGCATTTTCAGAACCTACAACTGCAACGGCTCCAAGTTCCCGGGCTACAATGGCAGCATGGCTGGTACGACCCCCGCTATCGGTAATAATTGCAGAAGCTTTTTTCATTATACTATCCCAGTCGGGGTTGGTAATTTCCGTTATGAGTACATCACCTTCCCTGAGCTTATCTGACTCATCGGGAGAGCTGAGGATACGGGCTGTACCTTTGGCAATTTTTTCTCCGATGGCAGTACCTGAAACAAGCACCTTTCCTTCTTCTTTCAGCCTGTATTCTTTGATTTTTGACTTTTCCCCACTGCTATGGACTTTCGCCGTCTTTGGCCCATTCAATGTCCATGGCCATATCGTAATGTTCTTCAATTTCAAGTGACCATCTTGCCAGGGTTCTGATCTCTTCATTTGAAAGAACAAATCTTTTCCTGTCTTTTAAAGGTGTTTTTATGTTTTTTGTGGTTGCTTTACTTTTTTTGCTGCTACCGGTATATACCATTTTCTTTTCTTTGCTGCCTATTTTTTTGGATATGATGGCCAGCATGCCTTTTTTCAGAGACGGTTTAAATACATGAAACTCGTCGGCATTAACAGCACCCTGCACCACGTTATCGCCCAAACCCCAGGCTCCCGTGATGAATATTACTTCTTCGTAGCCACTTTCCGGCAGAATAGTAAAAATTACTCCTGCCGAAGCTTTATCGGAGCGAACCATTTTTTGCACTCCTGCAGATAATGAAACTTTCATGTGGTCAAAGCCATTGTGTTCACGGTACTGAATTGCCCTGTCGGTAAACAGTGATGGAAAACATTTTTTACAGGCTTCAAGCGTGTTTTCAGGCCCCTTTACATTCATAAAGGAATCGTGCTGACCCGCAAATGAAGCTTCGGGCAGATCTTCAGCAGTTGCGCTGCTTCTGACCGCCACGCTTGTAAGACTCTCTTCCTTATCTTCCAGTTCTTTATAGGCATCTTTTATGCTCTGGGCAAGTTCTTTCGGAAATTCTCCATTCATAATAAGGTCACGGGCTTTTTTGCCGGTCTCCTTAAGGTTGGAAAATTTCTTTGTATCCAGCTTAGAAAGTAAATTCTTCAGTTTATCATGAAGCCCATTATGATCGAGGTAATCCTGGTAAGCCTTTGAAGTTGTTGCAAATCCTGCAGGAATACGAATGCCCTTAGGACCCAGTTTGCTGATCATCTCTCCAAGAGATGCATTTTTACCACCTACCCGGGCTGTATCTTTATTGGATAAATCACTGAAAAAACGAATATAGTTACTCATAACTTTGATTTTAAAAATTTTTATAACCAGAATCTTAATTAAAACCAGATTGAACTTTCCTGAAATCAATTATTGCAATGGGCATTTCGGATGATATATTTTAAATTATTTTCACAAAAAAAATAAATACCCAAAAACCCAACTATTAAATTATTCAAAGAGTGTGCCCCTTTAGTGAATTATGATAAGTGATGATACCACACATGAACTGAACACATGTGCAGGTAAAGGAAGATATTTATGTTTTGAGAATTATTCTTTATTTCCAGGTATGTGTATTTTAAACCCCAGATTTGTTGTATTTTTCTACAATTGGGTTTTTCGGAAATAGTATTTCCGGGAAATAAGAATGATACTTACTCCTTTTAGATTTGAAAGTAATGGGAATGTTATTTCAATAATTGGTTAAACTGCAAGTTTTGTGACAGAAGGTATGCCGCCAAACCCCAT
>CAYXIT010000023.1:34130-37512 GCA_964465275.1 uncultured Bacteroidales bacterium
TATTTTTTATTATTTCTGTTTTTCAGTCTTAACCAATAAAGTCCTCTAACTCCGGGTTTAATGTCGTCAAGGGTGAGTAAAACGAATATTTTTTCTATGTACGCTAAAACGCCCCATCCTACTGCTATATAATAGAATAAAAGATTAAACCCCCACACGAAAAGGACAAAGAAGAAAGCACCCTGTATATAACCTGCAGCAACAGCTCCGTAAAGATGCAGCCCGGGTATTTTTCCGAAACGGATAAAAGCTACAATATAACTCAAAACAAAAACTGCCAGAAATAAATACAGCAACCATGCATGGGGTTCAATTTCCTGCCATCTGAAAGCAAATATACCGTACAAAGCCAAAATATAAGTACCTATATCGGCCAGATTATCCAGGGCTGCACCGAAGCGGGTTACAAGTTTAAATGTGCGTGCAATAAAACCGTCAAGTATATCGCTTACCAGATTGATACTTATCAGTATTACAAAAAGTTGCTCATACCCAAGTAATGCCAGAACCAGGATTACCGGAAACATGATCAACCGGTAAAAGCTGATCGCATTGGGTACGTTAAGTATGTTTTCTCCCTTGTAAATTATTTCCATAAAAATATTTTTTTAAGGTGTATTCTGAATTATCCATTAAAGGTCAAATATATCAATATTTTATAATTCAGTAATCCAATAAAACAATTTTCTTCCAGATCTTACCCATTTATCTCATTTTGAATTTCAACCCTGGAGTTCATCTGGTAGTTTGTGATAATTTGTAGAGAATCCTACCCAACCCAATCAAACCAATAAAAGGCAAAAACCTGACTTTTTAAATCTAAGTTCCTGATAATATTGACTATATGGTATTTATTACGGAACTGGTAATATCATTTGGCATGTTCTTTTCTTCATACAATACACGTTGATAAAACGATAATATTCATTGCATAAAACCAATGATAATATTGTAAAAAAAAATGATATAATATATGACCAGATTTTCGATAGACAAATTTAATGAACTGGCCCGGATCACTGAACCTTACTCAATAAGTATTTTTATACCGACCCACCGGGCGGGTAAAGATGTTAATGAAAAGGTTGATCAATTAAACCTGAAAAATCAGGTACAAAAAGTTGCTAAAGAACTCGAAATCCGGCAACTTGATAATAAGCAGATTGATCATTTTCTTGACCCCGTGAACAAACTTGTTAACGATACCGGTTTCTGGAATAATCAATCCGATGGACTTGCAATATTTCGTAACATGAGCAGATTTGAATATTATGCTTTACCTGTTGTGTTCGAAGAGTTTACTTACGTGTCTGATCATTTTTACTTAAAACCGATGATATCTTACCTGAATGATGATGGCAAGTATTTCTTGCTGGCCCTGAGTCTTTCAGAAGTAAAGTTTTACGAAGGTTTTCCCCATCAGATAAACGAAGTAGAAATGGATGATCTTCTGCCTGAAAAATTACAGGATGTTGTAGGTTATGATTTTGAGGAAAAACATTTGCAGGTTCGTTCAGGTCAGACACCATCAAATGCAAGCGAAGGGTTGTACCACGGTCATGGTAAAGGCAATGAGGATGTTAAGCCTGAAATATTAAAATACTTCAGAGCTGTTAATGAGGGGTTAATGGAAATGATAAAAAACAGAAAAAGACCGCTTGTGATTGCCTGTGTTGATTATCTTTTCCCATTGTACAAAGAAGTAAATGAATATCAAAATTTATGGGAAGAGTTTATTGCGGGAAATCCTGAACATGAAGACCCTGTTTTGTTGCATGAAAAAGCCAGGAAACTTCTGAATGAGTATTTTACGCGTGACAGAGAGAGCTTAAAAAGTACTTTCGAGCAGGCACTTTCAAATAATCTCGCATCGTACAAAGAAGAAGAAATTATTCCTTCAGCATATAATAAACGGATTGAGACATTAATGGTAAAGAATCGCGAAAACTTGTGGGGATTGTTTGATAAAGAGAGCAATACTGTGAAAACCAGAGAGCAGCAATCACAATTTAAGTCATGCATGCTCAATTTTGCTGCTGTTCATACAATACTCAATGGAGGTAAAGTATACTTAATGGAATCTGATGAATTGCCTGAACCCAAATCAAAACTTAATGCAATCTTTCGTTTCTGATATACATTGCTATAAACGACAAATATATTCCTAAACATAAAAAACTGATTAAGCTATGAAAAAATATAAATATGTAATAATTGGCGGTGGAACAACAGCAGGATATGCTGCAGCAGAATTTGCCGAACAAGGTATTGAAAAGGGCGATTTGTGTATCGTTTCAGCTGAATCAATATTGCCAATGAATCGCCCGCCGCTTTCAAAAGAATATCTGAAAGATAAAAGCAAAGATGATGAGTTGCTTATCAATGATAAGAATTTTTACGAGAAACATGGCATTGAAGTGTTAACTGAAACATTTGCCAAAGAAGTAAAATTCGCCGAAAAGATTATTGAACTTGAAAAAGGAGAAGCTCTGCAGTATGAAAAACTTCTTATTGCTACAGGTTCAAAAGTAAAACATCCTGATATTTCAAACGAAAATCTTAAGAATATTTTTTATCTGCGCAATGTAAAACATTCCGATAAGATAAGAGAAAAAGCCGGGGATGCGAAATCTGCTGTAATATTGGGTGGCGGATACATTGGTACCGAAACAGCGGCAGTGCTTACTGAACTTGGAGTAAAAGTAACAATGATTGTTCCCGAGGATAAACTCCTGTCGAAATTTACTTCTGATACTATTGGCAAATTTTTTAAAGATAAATTCTCTGAGAATGGGGTTGATATTTTATTCGGCGAGGAGGCATCCGGTTTTTATGGTGATAAAAAAGTTGAAGAAGTAGAACTGAAATCGGGTAAGCGTATGAAAACAGATATGGTTATTATAGGGGCAGGAGTGGAGCCTTCTGTGAATATTTTCAAGGATAGTAACCTGAAAATAAATATCGGAATATTGGTAAATGAATTTTGTGAAACCAATCTGCCAGGTGTATATGCTGCCGGCGATGTGGTTGAATTTCCGGATATGATCTTTGATAAAATCCGCCACGTTGAACACTGGGAACACGCCTTTGAACAAGGTAAGCATGCAGCAAAAGTTATGACGGGAAAACACGAACCTTATATATTTCTTCCTTTCTTCTTTTCTGATGTTTTTGATGTTTCGTACGAATATTTCGGTGATAACGAAACAGCTACAGATATTGTCAATCGTGGTGACCTGGAAAAGGGAGATTTCAGTACATGGTGGTTTACCGAAAACCGGCCTGTGGCAGCTTTTGTTACAAGTTCGCGACCCAAGGAAGAAGGAGATACAACAATGAGCCCCAGTCGCGTCATATTGTTCTGGAGCCTGGGCGGGCTGGC
>CAYXIT010000024.1:0-4351 GCA_964465275.1 uncultured Bacteroidales bacterium
CTATATCAGAGAAATAGTAAAAAAGGTTCCTGTAGATTTACTTGTGCTTACCTATCCATCCTATCAGAAACTGATTCGTAATAAAGACACATTTATTCGTGAGATAGTAAACAAAGGAGTTGTTATTTATGAAAGCAAGCACAAAGCGATGGCTTGAATTTGCAAAAGCTGATTTATTGAATTGTGAACTTATCTTAAATCATGATTTGCTCACGGGCATTGTGGCTTTTCATGCGCAACAGGCAGTTGAAAAATCTTTTAAAGCTGTTCTTGATGAGAATGAAGCTGCTATTCCCCGAATACATAGTTTACAGCGTTTGTATGATATCATTAATCCTTTTATTGAATTGGAAATCCCCCCAGATGATTTAGCAATCCTGGATAGTATTTATACAAGCACACGCTATCCGGTCGGGCTAGGTTCTCTTCCTTCCGGAAAGCCCACTATAGATGAAGCAAAAAACCTTTACTACATCGCTGAAAAGATATTTCTACAGATACAAAAAGGTTTGACTTAGGTTTATTTTTAGACCCCATATTAAGAGAATCTGATTTTTTATTCAAAGACTAATTCAAACAGAAAAAAATCGATGTCTTCAAATTTCACATTAACCTGCATCCATTGCAATTATAACTTTTCCCCGGGAAAGTTTGCATACCTCTGTCCTGAATGCGAAAGTCATCAGCCCGCAGGCAGTCCGCCCCTGGGCGTATTGAAGACTCTTTACCCCTATGATAAAATCAGAGAAAAGTATAGTGCAGAAAAGCTATTCTCACAATTGAAGAAAAACCATTTTCTGGATATCCTGCCCATCGAAAAAGCGGAGAGTCTGGGGCCTTTAAAGGTAGGAGAAACACCGCTATACAAATTTGAACTGGAGGGGCCGGACGACAATACAATTCCCTTTTATCTTAAAGACGATTCCCAGAATCCAACGTTTTCTTTTAAGGACAGGGCTTCGCAACTGGTTTCGGCATATGCGAAAGAGCAGGACATTGATACCATTATTGCTGCCTCTACAGGAAATGCAGGTTCATCACTGGCAGGGATCTGCGCATCACAGAAACAAAGGGCCATAATAATAGTCCCTAAAACTGCACCGCCCGCCAAACTCCTGCAAATCATCATGTACGGTGCCACATTGGTTATGGTAGATGGCAATTATGATGCAGCATTCGATTTGAGTGTGGAAGCAAGCAGGTACTTTGGATGGTTTAACCGCAATACCGCATTCAACCCTTTAACTATCGAAGGTAAGAAAACAGCGGCTTTTGAAATTTATGACCAGCTCAAAGGCAATTTGCCTTCCCGGATTTTTGTCTCCGTAGGCGACGGAGTAGTCATTTCCGGTATATACAAAGGATTTGAAGACCTGCTGAAGCTTGGTATAATTAAGAAAATTCCCGTGATCGTTGCCGTACAATCCGAAAAAAGTGATAACCTGGTGCGTAATATGACACAGGATACTTTTCAGATGCAACCTTCAACTACCCTTGCTGATAGCATATCAGTGGATTATCCCCGCAACTATTTCATGGCCAGGTCTTTCCTTAGAACATACAAAGGAGAGTGGCTGACCGTAAGCGATGATGAAATCATGAAGGCATCTTCAGCACTGGCGAGCAACACAGGAATATTTGCAGAGCCTGCTGCCGCTGCATCTTTTGCAGGTATGCTGAAATATGTCAATGGCAAACCATCTGGCTCAAATGAGCAAATCCTGGTATTATCAACCGGAAGCGGACTGAAAGACATCAAAACACCCATGCAAAATATCATTCTGCCTGAGCCCATAAAACCAGGCATTAAGGAATTGAGTGCATATATCACAAAAAATCACCCGGAATGATACAATTTCACTTAAACGGACAACTTGTTAATTATCGTGGCGATACCGAAAAAAACCTGCTGTGGTTTTTACGTGAAGAAAAGCGACTGACAGCCGCCAAGGACGGATGCTCAGGGCAGGCAACATGCGGTGCCTGCCTGGTGGAAATGAACGGAAAGCCCCGTCTGGCATGCAGTACACCCATGAACAAACTGCAGAACGCCCAAATCTTTACCCTGGAAGGCATACCTGAAAATATCAGACACGTCATTGCCACCACTTTTGTAAACCATGGTGCCGTGCAATGTGGATTTTGCAGTCCCGGATTTATCATGCGCACCCATCTGCTTCTCAAAGAAAACCCCAATCCATCGCATCAGGAAATCCAACAGGCCATCAAAGGACATTTGTGCCGTTGTACGGGTTACAAAAAAATTGAATCGGCCATTGCCGGTTCTGCCAGGCAACTCAATGGCGACAAGCCGGCTGAAAAGCTCATCGATACCGGATGTGTAGGTAAGTCTTCACGGAAATACCAGGCACTGGAAACCGCATTGGGTCAACGGCAATTTGTGAATGACATGCATTTTGAAGGCATGCTCTATGGTGCATTGCATTTCAGCAAACATCCAAGGGCTACGATAAAAGATATTGATATTTCTGCTGCCCGAAAAATGCAGGGAGTAAAAGCGATTTTTACTGCCAAAGACATCCCCGGTGAGCGATATGTGGGCTTGATTTTCAAAGACTGGCCAATGATGATTGATGTGGGAGAAACTACCCGTTATATCGGAGATGTGCTTGCCGGAGTAGTCGCCGAAACCGAAGAACAGGCCAGGAAGGCAGCTGCTGCCATCGACGTTTCGTATGAAGTTCTGGAACCTGTAACAGAACCTGAAGAAGCCATCAAAGAATCATCGGAACAGGTGCATCCCGGGCGCAGTAACCTGCTGGAAACATGCCGCCTCCATAAAGGAGACCCTGAAAAAGCATTCAACGATGCTGCTTTTTCAACTTCCGGTAAATATGCAACACAAAGAATTGAGCATGCATTCCTGGAAACAGAATCGGCAGTTTCACTCTGGGAAGACGATGGAATTACTTTGTACTCTGCCGGACAGGGAGTATATGAAGACCGCAGGCAGCTGGCACTGATCCTGAATATGCCAGAAGAAAATGTAAGGGTAATTCTGGTTCCCAACGGGGGTGGCTTCGGGGGCAAGGAAGATTTAAGCGTGCAGGGACATGCTGCCTTGTTTGCCTGGCATCTGAAAAAGCACGTAAAAGTCACACTAAGTCGTGATGAATCCATCCGCATGCACCCCAAACGGCATCCGGTAAGTTTTGATATTTCGCTTGCATGCGACAAAAACGGAAAGCTGACTGCAATGAAAATGCGCGCCATTGGCGACACAGGTGCCTATGCATCTGTGGGTACCAAAGTGATGGAACGCATTGCCGGCCATGCCACCGGCGGGTATTTTGTGCCCAACATCGACCTGGAATCTCTTACGGTTTACACCAATAATATCCCTTGCGGTGCAATGCGCGGATTTGGAGCCAACCAGGCTGCATTTGCCCTTGAAAGCTGCGTGGATGAACTCTGTAAACAAGGGGGCTTCGACCGCTGGCAGTTTCGCTACGACAATGCACTTACTGAAGGCCTTACCACTGCCACCGGCGACCATGTGAAAGGCGTGGGTGTAAAAGCTTGCCTGGAAACACTCAAAGAAAAATTTTATCAGCACAAGTTTACCGGTCTTGCATGCGCCATCAAAAATAGTGGTGTGGGCAACGGCATGATTGATTATTCAGATGTTATCATCGACATCGTTTCCGAGAAAAAGGTTATTCTTCAGCATGGCTGGACCGAAATGGGACAGGGTGTGCATACCATTGCCACGCAGACACTTTGCGAAGAAGCCGGCATTGACCCTGATATCGTGGAAGTTATCGTAGATACCCGGGCCGGCATAAAAACAGGGATGACAACATCATCAAGAGCAACGGTTTTGCTTGGCAATGCCATCATTGATGCCTGCCGGAGCCTTAAGGAAGACCTGAAGCATAATAAATTTAAGGAGCTGGCCGGCAGACATTACCGGGGACGATGGGAATGTAACTGGACCAGCAAACCTTCAGAAAACAAGGAAAATGCTGTAACTCACTATTCCTACGGATATGCTGCTCAACTGGTGGTGCTGGATGATGGTGGAAATATTGAGAAAGTATATGCTGCGCATGATGCAGGCAAAATCTTCAATCCCACATTATTTGAAGGACAAATTGAAGGAGCCGTGCACATGGGACTGGGATATGCCCTTACCGAAAACCTGCCCATGAAAGACGGGCAGTTGTTAAGCACAAAGATGAAAAACCTGAAAATCCTGCGGGCACATCAAACCCCGCCCATAGAAGTTATTGGGGTGGAAGTCCCCGACCCGGTCGGTCCTTATGGCGCCAAAGGACTGGGAGAAATCGGCCTCAATGTAATGGCGATCGAATATGGGGATTGCATACTT
>CAYXIT010000024.1:4361-15607 GCA_964465275.1 uncultured Bacteroidales bacterium
AAATTGGCCTGATCCCCACAGCCGCAGCCGTTGCCAATGCATACGCACAATTCGACGGAAAAAGAAGATATGAATTACCCTTGCAACCTGTTGAAAGAATTATGCACTGACCTATTCCCCCTTTCAAGGGGGCAAGGGGGATGTAAAAATTTTATAACGTAATTTTTATTTGAAAAACAACAACCGGAAAAATGTTACACTTAAAAAACGGCACATATATCAACTGGCAAACCCTTGAATTCACTGTAACCGATATCTGGATTGAAGAAGGAGAAAACGGAAAAATATACTTTTCTCAACCCGAAAATCTAACGGAAAATATCCAGTCCATTGACTGCACCGGGCTTTATATAACCCGGGCACTTGCCAATGCACATCATCATATATATTCAGCACTGGCCCGTGGCATGCCACAGCCGTCGAAACCCCCGAAAAACTTTCACGAAAAACTTCAGTATGTGTGGTGGCAACTGGATTATGCCCTGGATAAACAGATGATACGGTCCAGCGCACTCGTCACCGCTCTGGCCGCTGCCAAAGCGGGCTGCAGCTTTATCATCGACCATCATTCATCTCCTGCTCATACAAAAGGATCACTGGAGATTATTGCCGGCGCATTGGAAGAAGCAGGATCAGGACATTTGCTGGCTTACGAAATTACTGACCGCAACGGGCCGGAGAAAACCGAACAGGCTTTGGAAGAAACAAGAGATTACCTGCAAAAGAGACAAGGCCTGGTGGGTTTACACGCAAGCTTTACCTTGGATGACCCGACGCTTGAAAAAGCCATTAAGCTCGCAGCAGAATTCAATACCGGGGTGCACGCCCACCTGGCAGAAGACCCTGTGGATCAGAATTTTTGTCTGGAAAAATATGGAAAACGTGTGGTACAGCGGTATAAGGACATGGGAGCTCTTGAACTGAGTAAAAACATTTTTGTGCACGGTATTCATCTTGACGAAACGGAACGTGAACTACTCAAAAATTCAAACGCTCATATTGCGGTTAATTATGACAGCAATCTGAACAACAAAGTGGGCGTGTTCACAGGCAACGGACTGGGCGATAACATCATGCTTGGAACAGACGGAATGCACAGCGACATGTTTGCATCGGCCCGCACAGCATGGTTTACCGGCATGAACCATGAGAAACTCAATCCCATGATGGTTTACCAAAGATTAAGAAGAGTGCATCATTACCTGAAAGAGAATAATTTTACAGGAGATGGCGAAAATAACCTGATGGTTCTGGATTACGACAGTCCGACCCCGGTAAACCAGGAAAATTTTGCCGGGCATCTTTTCTACGGAATGAACTCATCCCATGTAAAACACCTGATATCGCAGGGGAAACTCATTCTCAAAGACCGAAAACATACCCTGCTGGATGAAAAAGCCATCCTTGCCGAAGCACAGGAACAGGCGAAAAGATTGTGGGACAGATTGAAATGACGTATTCTGTTAATGCTATCTGTTTTTTTTATATATTCGTTACATCGATTATACTAATGCTTAAGCAATGGAAAACGAAAAGTATCTGATTCTTCAGGAACTTAAAACCCTTCTTCAATCTCAACTTCAAAATAATCTGAAAGAAATCGTTTTATTTGGGTCACAGGTTGATGCCCAAAAACCATTGAAAGATTCAGACTACGATATTCTTATTCTTTTAAACCAGAGCGTCGACTGGAAAACCCAAAGATTAATTTCCGATTTGTGTTATGAAATCGAACTCAAACACAGCATCACAATCGATACACATATTTTGAGCAAGGAAGACTTAGTTACTCTCAGGGGCAAACAACCCATTTTTCAAAATGCTTTATCAAAGGGGCTGCATGTATGATGGATGAAAAAGACAGAATTTCTTTAATTAATTACAGGTTAGAGCAAGCCAAAGAGACTATTAAGCTCACCCGATTTCTTATTGATTCCCGCAAATTAAATGTAGCCGTCAACCGAATTTACTATGGAATATACTACGTTTTAACAGCTTTGGCTATAAAACATAAATTTGAAACATCAAAACATACGCAATTAATTGGTTGGTTTAATAAACAATTTGTTTCCGAAAAACCAGAAAATAAAGATCTGGGAAAAATTCTGAGAAATGCATTCAGGAACCGAACCAAAGGAGATTACGATGCATTCGTTTCTTTTTCATTAGAAGAAGTTGAAGAAATGCATCAGGAAATGATAATTTTTATTGAACGGGTTGAAAGTATCATTTTTTCAAAATAGATTCTTTGAAAAATGGCAACAAATATCCCAAACGCCTATATCATCAATCCCGACCGGAGTTTTCATGCCGATATCCGCATAGAAAACGGAAAAATCGCTGCTTTGGAAAAACCTGGCGCACTGCCTGAAGGATATGATGCAGAAACACTGGATGCATCCGGAATGCTTGTTTTGCCCGGCGGTATCGACCCCCATGTGCATTTGTCACTGCCCACATCTGCAGGGTTCTCGGCCGATGATTTCAAAACCGGCAGCCTTGCTGCATTGGCCGGGGGCGTTACTCATATCATCGATTTTGTTACTCCTCTCCGCGGACAAGGATTTGCAGAAGCACTTCAGCAAAGAAAACAGGAAGCAAAAGACTGCATCACCGGTCTGGATTTCCATATGGGCATCAGTGGCTGGCTCCCTGATATGGAAAAACAAATGGAAGTTTGCGTAAAAGAGCATGGCATAAAATCCTTCAAGACCTACCTTGCTTACCGCAAAAACATTGGCATCGGGTATGATGAACTGAAAAAGGTTATGCAAATCGCCGCCAGACTGGGAGTTATAGTTCTTGTTCACGCCGAAGAAGATGACACTATTGAAAACTTGCGCAATGAGTTCGTTGCAAAAGGCATGACACATCCCCGTTACCATGCCATGTCTCGCCCTCCGGAATCGGAAAGCCGGGCAGTGGAAAAAGTAATTGGTTTGGTACAAAAGACGAATTGTACTGTATACCTCGTGCATATTTCTGCCGCCGAATCGGCCGAACACATTGCAGAAGCAAGAAAAAAAGGACTACCTCTTTACGCCGAAACCTGCCCCCAGTATCTTATACACGACACCGGAGTTTATGAAGGCAGCTTTGAAGAAACAGCCCCCTTTGTTTTCAGCCCGCCGGCCCGTCCGCCCGGACATAAGGAAATCCTGTGGAATCATCTCAGCCATGACACTTTTGATACTGTTGGCACCGACCACTGCCCATTTACCATGCAGCAAAAAAAAGCAGGAAAGGATAATTTCACTTTGATTCCAAACGGCGCAGGGGGTCTCGAATTCAGAATTCCTCTTTTATATCATTACGGAGTAAAGCAAAATAAAATCATTGTTCAGCAATGGATACAGCTTTCATCTTCAAATGCGGCAAATATTTTCGGTTTAAAGAACAAAGGAAGAATTGAAGTAGGAAAGGATGCCGACCTGGTCCTTTTCAATCCCGACAGAAAACATATTTTGTCTGCCTCATCACAATACCAGAACTGTGATATAAATATTTATGAGGGGATGGAAATCACCGGTAAACCGGAATTAACAATTCTTGCAGGGAAAAAAGCTTCTATCAGCAATGTTAATAAATAAATCCAAAGCACCACAAAGGTATGATGTTATCAATGCCATAAACAATATCATCTTTTACGATATACCCTTTTTCTACCTTTTTAATCTGACTTTGTTTTTTATGATTTCCTCCGATTTCAAAAGTCAGGTCACCAATTTGAAAATCAGCATATTTTGAAGCTGTGACTTCAAAAAAAGGACTTAGTTGATTAAAAAAGAATGTTTCCCTTTCATTTCCTGTATTTTGGTTTTCACTGAATTATTCCAGCGTTTTTTAAAAATAATGCAGTTTTTAATTTGCAGTTTTCAATGAAATAACAAGATGCTTCGCTTTGCTCAGCATGACAGGCATTTCCTCAGTATTTCAACAACCGTTCAAAAACGTACATTTTTTGCGCGCAGACGTACATTTCTCATAAAAGAATTTTAAGTCACATTCCTTAATTTATTCATATTTAAAATATTAAACCGGGTGGCATATTTTGTGATAGGCTGAAACTGATTTCACTAAAAAATATTAATACTACAATGAGTCCAAAAAGCCACAAACCCCTGATCACCTTTTTCACTCTCAGCTTTGTATTTATCGTCATTCTAGCATCTCCGGGAATTCTTATCAATTATGAAATCATTAATATTGAAATTCCTTTTTTACCCTTTATTATCCTGGGTTCCTGGTTACCCAACCTGGTAGCATTTTTTGTGATAGCTTTTGTGATAAAACAGAAAGGAAATTTTGTTTTTCTTTGTCCAAACTGACAATTCCTAAAAATATGACAAATAAACTTACACCCGAACGCATCAACCAGTGGGTTGAAAAAATCATCAATAATAAGAATATTTACAGTGCCGTCTTTCATGTGGAAAACGAAGACCGCTCCTTTGCACATACCACATCGGCGGGCGATATCAGCCCCGACAGCAAATATTTTATCGCCAGCACCACCAAGCTTTATGTTACCGCCGTAATGCTTATGTTGATGGAAGAAAATAAAATATCGCTGGATGACAAACTGAGTAAACACCTGCCCGATGAAATGGTGCAGGGACTTCATGTTTTTAAAGGAACCGATTACAGTCAGGAACTCAAGGTTCTTCATCTGCTTTCCAACACATCGGGCATACCCGATTACTTTTTTCACAAACAGCCCGATGGGAAAACAGCCGCCGATGCCCTTATTGCAGGACAGGACCAGCCCTGGCACCTGGAAAAAACCCTTGAGGTGGTGAAAACCCTGAAACCCCGGTTCAAAACCGGCACCAAAGCAGCCTATTCCGACACCAATTACCAGCTGCTGGGCCGTATCATTGAAAACATCACGGGTAAACCCATTGCAGATGTGTTTCGTGAATTTATCTTCGAGCCGCTAAATCTGCAAAATACATACGTCTATCAGGATCCGAATGATACCAGTCCGGCATGGTTTTATTATGGTAGTCAGCCCACCTGGTTACCCATTTATATGACTTCCATTGCTGCGGAGGGTGGTATTGTTTCTACTGCTGAAGAATCAGCAAAATTTTTGCGGGCATTTTTCAATGGCGATCTTTTCCCCAAAGAAAGAATTGAATCATTGAAAAAATGGAGAATGCTTTTCTCTCCCGGTGTCTTTTACTTTGGAATCGGACTTGAAAAAATGTGGATTCCATGGATTGTTTCACCATTCAAACCCATTGGTGAAGTGCTGGGGTTCTGGGGACAAACCAGCGCCTTCGCCTTCTACAACCCCAAAACCGGCCTCTATTTTACAGGCACTGCAAACCAGTTCAACGGCAAGGGGCACCAGGCAATCGGGAACATAATATTCAAATGTATAAAAGCAGCTTTGTGAAACAAAATTGAATGTAAAACCATGAAAAAGAACGAAATACAGGTCATAGAATTGTCAGAGAGAAAAGAACTTATGGGTGATGCTGTCAATTATTTCTGGAACTGTTGGGGGAATAAAAATAATTTTCCGTTTTATAAGGATTGTATTGAAAACTCCATACATGACCCCAATGAAGTTCCAAAATTTTATCTTGCTCTGAAAGACCAGAAGATAATTGGCACTTATGCCCTGCTTATTAACGACCTGATCAGCAGGCAGGATCTGAAACCCTGGCTGGCCTGCCTGTTCACTGAACCGGAATACCGCGGCAAAGGTCTGGCGGGAATGCTACTGGAGCATGGGGTACAACAAACCCGGGCCATGGGATACCCGAAATTGTATTTGTATACCGACCTGGTTGACTTTTATGAAAAAAAGGGATGGAAGCATATTTGTAACGGTTTCATCCCCAATGGAGATGAGCATAAGATATATTGCAGGAAGACATAATTCGTAAAATGGTCATTGAAAAAACCCGGATAATTTTCCCACACCGGAGACAAAAAGCCTGTGCATAGCCCTTGTGCAGGCTATGTATAACATACTTTTGTCCACTTCTGAATGGTAGTTTGATGCATTGGCCTGCGGCACAATCACCCGGTCAAACTCAAGGCCTTTCGACATATGTACTGTTGTAATCACCACACCCTGGCTGAAAGCAGCACTTTCAGATGTTATTAAGGCCGTCGGAATTCCTTTTTCAGATAGCGCAGCGAATAAAATATCTGCCTGCCTGGGTGTTTTGCAGATTATTCCCAGTGACTGGTGTTCATCCGACTTCCTGAAATCTTCCACCCATGACTGGATTTGAGTATGTTCTTCTGAAACCGACTTGCAGACCGTCACCACGGGTTTCTCACCGTACCTTTCAATGGCAACAAACTCATCTGAAGGAGAAATTTTTTGCGCAAAACGGCTTATCTCATAAGTTGAACGATAGCTTTTCAGCAACTTTACACTGTCGGCTTCGGGAAAAACCCTGCGGATTTCTTCTGCTGATGAAGAGCTGAAAGGATTAACCGATTGTGCCGCATCGCCGAGTATGGTCTTTTTACAAGGAAAAAGCCTTGACAGAACTGCATACTGCACCGGGGTATAATCCTGCATCTCATCTACCAGCAAGTGCTTCACATCTTCAAAGGCTTTATAACCTTCCAGACGGATTTTCAAATAGATAAGCGGAAACACATCAGCATATTCCAGCACCGAACGACTTGCGGTTTTAATTAAGTCAGGTTTTCCCAACCAGTTGTAAAATTCATGGTACAATTCACGTATATTGGTTGTTCTGAACATACCGGTAACAGACTTACGGATTTCATTTCTTTCCTGCGTTTCAATTTCGTATTTGTAATAAATCCTGATGTTTTCTTCAATATCGCGGGTGATTTCATTAAAGCGTTTCAAGAGGGGCAGCCGGTGATAGCCTTCCCAGCGTTCGCGAATAAACCATTCGGGAACAAAATTCTTTTTTATCCAGATATCGGTGGGCTCAAAGAAATTGTTGTTCACATGGTTTACAAATTCATCCAGCTTTCCCAGGAAAGCAAAACCTGCTTTAAATCTGATACGGTTTATATAAGCTTCATCGGGTTTTTCCAAAAGCCTGTTCACCTGTTCGGCGAAAGACTGGAATTTATATTTGTTGTCCAGAACCTTATGTGCCAACTCTTCCATGCCAATTTCAGGGATACGCTCTTCACCCAGTTCGGGAAGTACATTGGAAATATAATCAGCAAATACTTTGTTAGGAGATAAGATCAGTATTTCTCTGGAAGAAAGGTTTTCCCGGAAACGGTAAAGAAGGAATGCAATCCGGTGCAGGGCAATGGAAGTTTTACCTGAGCCGGCCACACCCTGGATGATAAGTATCCTTGATGTTTCGTTACGGATAATGGCATTCTGGTCGCGCTGAATGGTGGAAACGATGTTTTTCATCTTGTCATCCGATGCCTTGCTCAATTCTTCCTGAAGGATATTATCGTGAATATTCAGGGAATTTTCCAGCATGAATTCCAGCTTCCCGTTACGAATCCTGTATTGCCGTTTTAACAGAACTTCGCCTTTTATTTTTCCGGAAGGAGCATTATAGGATGCCTTTCCCAGTTCAAAATCGTAATACATGGAAGAAACAGGGGCGCGCCAGTCGTGTATAATATTGGAATTCTTCTTTTCATCTAAAAAGGAATAGATGCCGATATAAACAGGTTTTCTGTCTTTTTTTCCATCTTCACTGAAATCAATACGACCGAAATAAGGTGAATCAAGTAGTTTCTCAATCCTTTTTCTTTTTCCCACGGAAGCTTCACCAATTATGGCGCTGCTGGTAATGGAATAGCGCACAGCCTCCTTTTCCATACGGTCCATTCCATCCTTATTCTCGTAAAGATATTCTTTGGAAGCGTGCAGATCTTTGGACTGCTCATCCAGGCTTTCATCAATCTGCATGAGAGCCTGATTGATTTTTTCTTTTATAGATTCAAGATACTTCCGTTCGTCTTTTTCAGATGGGTTGAGCATATAATCAAGATATTGAGGGACAAAGTTAAAAGTTAAAGAAAGAACACAGGAGCAAAAATCAGAAAAATCAACATTTTTGTTTTATACCTTTGCTTTGGATAAAACCATAAAATAAAATGATCAAATGACATTAAAACGTAAACCTTCCTGGTTGAAAATTAAACTTTCCGGAGGAGAAAACTACCGCCAGGTAAAGAAAGTAGTGAATGACAATCAGCTTCACACCATCTGCCAAAGCGGGAATTGTCCGAATATGGGTGAATGCTGGAGTATGGGAACAGCTACTTTTATGATCCTAGGCGAAATATGCACCCGTTCATGTAAATTTTGTGCCACAAAAACCGGAAAGCCTCTGCCGGTCGACGAAAAGGAGTCTGAGAAAGTAGCCCGGTCAGTAAAGCTAATGAAGCTGAAACATTGTGTCATAACTTCTGTTGACCGGGATGATCTTGCAGACGGAGGTGCTGAAGTATGGGCAAAAACCATTACTGCTATTAAGAAAGTAAACCCGGAAACAACTATAGAGGTTTTACTACCCGATTTTATGGGGAAAAAAGAAGATATTGAAAAGGTACTCGAAGTCCGCCCCGAAATTGCAGCTCATAATCTTGAAACCGTAAAAAGACTGACACCAAATGTCAGGAGTGCTGCAAAATATGAGCGCAGCCTGAAGGTGATTGAGTGGATCAGCCTTTCGGAAATCAAAACAAAATCAGGCATTATGGTAGGACTTGGTGAAACATTTGACGAGGTGATGAAAACAATGCAGGATCTTCGCAAAGCAGGTTGTGAAATTATAACCATTGGTCAATATCTGCAGCCAGGCCATTCGCATTTACCGGTTGCTGAGTATATTCATCCCGATGTTTTTGCAAAATACAAGGAAGAAGGTATGAAAATGGGATTTACTCTTGTTGAAAGCAATCCGTTGGTTCGCTCTTCTTATCATGCTGAAGGAGACTTCCGCAAGATTTCGAATGTGTAAGATTCCTGAAAAACTACCTTTCAACGGTTATCATACAACCAAAAAATCATTGTTTCTAATGGCAGATAAAGTTCAAAATAAGAAAACACAGTTTATTGACTTAGGATTAATTCCATATAAAGAAGCCTGGGATTACCAGGAAAAACTTTTTGATGAAATCGTCAGTCTCAAAAGGGAAATTTCTGATGGTAAAACAGATCATAAAACCACGAATAATTACCTGATTTTCTGCGAACATAAGCATGTTTATACTTTAGGGAAAAGTGGCTCATCTGACAATCTGCTTCTAAATCATATTCAACTTCAGGCAAACGAAGCCGAGTTTTACCATATTGATCGTGGAGGAGATATTACTTACCACGGTCCCGGACAGATTGTGGGCTATCCCATTCTTAACCTTGATTATTTTGTTACAGGTGTAAGAGATTACATCTACAAACTGGAAGAGTCTGTTATTCTATTGCTTAAAGACTTTGGCATAAAATCAGAACGGCTGGAGGGCGCAACCGGAGTCTGGCTGGAAACAGGAACTGCCAGGGTTAGAAAAATTTGTGCCATAGGAGTTCGAACCAGCCGCTGGGTAAGTATGCATGGGTTCGCTTTTAATGTAAATACCAATCTTGACTATTTTAATTACATAAATCCTTGTGGGTTTAAAGATAAAGCTGTTACATCTCTGCAAAAAGAAATGGGGGCAGAACAGGATATGGAATCTATAAAAGACATGCTTAAGAAAAAAATCGCCCTGGTATTTGAGATGGAACTCATTTAAAATGAAACAGAGACTGCACCTTCTTGCTATTTTATTGAACTCCTGTTCATGATTTTTTACACGGCGGACCTGGATATTTTATCAGCATATGAACTCTTTTCTGTAAACATATGTTTATAGTTTTGTTAATTCTCTAATCTGTGATCTATGAGCAACCAACCAAGTATTGCAAAAATGATCAGGGCACCGTTCCTGAGTTCCATTATTGCCCCTATTGTAGTGGGCACACTATTGAGTTTTTACATCAATGGATCCCTTGATGTTATAAACTTTATCATCGTGCTGATAATCGGCGTTGGCCTTCATGTGGCCACCAATGTATATAATGATATTTATGACACCATCCAGGGTACCGACAAGGTGAATGTGCACCGTAATGAATCCAGTGGTGGTTCAGGCGTGCTGCTTGACAATCCTGAACTGATGGGGAAAATGTACTTTCTGGCCCGCACGGGACTGGTAATGGCACTGGCCGGCACCATTGCACTTACACCCCTTATCAGTCGTGAGTTATGGCCACATTTATGGGGATTGTTTTTACTTTCGGCATTTTTCAGCAAGTACTACACTGCCCCACCCTTCAAGCTGGCCTATCGGGGTTTGGGTGAATTTTCCGTTTGGTTCGCTTTCGGCCCTATGGCTGTTTTTATTGCCACTGTGGCCCAGGGTATTGGTTTTCATCCCATGGTATTGCTGTTGATGCCTGCCACAGGGCTGAGCACATCATCCATTCTGCTGGCAGGTCAGCTGATTGACCTTGATGCCGATCGCGACGGTGGCAAGCATGGGGTGGCTTCGCGCCTCGGGACGCGCTTTACATCGGTTTTATATCTGCTGGTACAACTTGCCATTGTTACCAATATTATCCTGCTTTTTGTATATTACCCGGGAAGCACATGGCCATTGTTACTGGCGCTTATACCTTATGTATTTATTTTTCCGAAAGCTGCAGGCATTATTCTCAAACATCATGATAATCCGGATAAAATTAAGGTGGGTGCAAAATTTACCGTACTTACCCATATAGCATTTTCTTTTTTGCTGATTGTTGGGTTTGTGATTTATCTGATATAAAAATGTGTTGATGAAAAGTCGGGAAGGTCAGATTTCTGCATTTTTCCTGAAGTAATTCTGCTAAAAAATATATGCCAGCAAAAGAAAAAACACAAAAGCGGTAAACGAACCGCCAAGGTTTACTACATCATTGGGTGTAAGAGCTTCGGGATATATTCTGTTTTGAAAGTAAGACATATCCAATAGTTTATTTTCCACGAAAGTGCCCAGCAAGGTATCGGCAAAACATGCCAGAAAAGCTGAGAATGAGAGCAATAAAATAATTGACCAGTTCCATTCACTAAAGAATATAAAATACGATACTGCAGAAATAAATAATGCACCTGCGAATGCTGCCAATGTGCCAAAAAATGAGATACCCCCGGTAATACCTGCCTCATGCATTCGGAAATCTTCCAGGGAAAAGCTTCGTTTATTCAAAATAGGGCCTAATTCACTGGCCCATGTATCGGCCG
>CAYXIT010000024.1:15617-25347 GCA_964465275.1 uncultured Bacteroidales bacterium
TAACCGCAGCCACAAATGCAATGAAAAAATAAATAAAAAGTTCGTTCTGAGTAATTAGAAAAAGGACCGAACTGATTACAGCCCATAAAATATTGGCTGTAACCTGCCAGGCGTTTCGCACATTAAATTCTTTTTTCTTTTTCTTTGCTCCGGAATGAATTTTAGTAAACATCACTGAGGTAATGAAAAATATTACTACCGGTACAAACCACTTCCAGCCCATCACGCCCAGCAAATAAACTCCCAGCAACCATGCGGCAAAGCTTCCAAAACGGGTTAGAAAATTCCACCTGAAAAGGAAAAAACTTCCTGTGCTCATAAAAAGCAAAACTACCAGAAGAAACAAAAAGTCGGGCTGCTGAGTCTGAGATACTTTCAATACTATAGCCAGACCGACCGGTATGGTAAAATTGTCTGAGCCCCGCCATGAGACAATTTCAAAAACTACTGCCAGAAAAATAAGTGATGCCATGAAAAAAACATCGGTAGTAAGTCTTGCAGGCAACAGGATATAAAAAATGATGAGTGCTGAAAAAACATATCCCATTATGCCATGCATGCTTTTTTTATCATGCAGAATTACAACACTTCCATTCCCTTTTTTTATCTGCCCGATAAAATTTGCCACAGTATCGGAGACAGAAAGAACCAACAAACTGGTTTGAAAGTATAATATGGGCATATTGTAAAGGATCAGGTAGGATGATAATATCCCAAGCGGGTAAAAAAGTGTACCAAAGCTTGCATCGGTGGATTTGTGAAGCAAATGAAATTTCTTGTAGTTAAAAGTCAGAAAAGAAAAGAGTGAACCGGCAACTATCAGCCACAGCAGTAATTCCCTTTGTATTAAAAAGGATAGAATGAAAATCAATACACCTGTAATAAAATGTATTAATTTTCTGATGATAATCCTTTTGAATTGATTCATGGGAAAAGCAAATGCTTACGAATAAGCAACAGCCATTTACCGGCATTTGTTTCTGAAGCTTTTAATGTTTTTGGAAAAAGTTTACTTTTGAATATAGATTTCCAAACCAATCCTGTACATATGAAGCCATCCGATCAGAAATTCTTGCGGCAATGGGCAGAAACCCGTAAAATGGGTCGCATTAAATATGCATTTGTTCACGGAATTATTTTCGGACTGATCCTGTTTCTTTTTACCGGTATTTACAATCTTTTTGAAAAACCTTTCGGAGAAGTTTTTCTGACTTTACGATCAGCGATAGTCTGCTTATTCTGGATGGTCTCCGGAATTATTGGCTATGCAGTGCTGATGTGGCCAGTGAATGAATACTTTTTCAGAAAGCGGACTGAAGAGTAAAACAAAACTTTCTATTGCTTTTCTATCAGTTTTTCAATCTTTTTTCAAAAACAACCTCTACCTTTGCCACAGAAATTTACAGGTTTCTTAATGCGGTTACCCGCAAAAGATGAAAAGGGAATCCCGTGCAAACCGGGAGCTATCCCCGTAGCTGTAAGTCCGTAAAAAGGTTTTTGACATTCTCCTGCCACTGTCTCAGTTAAAGCGAGATGGGAAGGCGTTAAAAACGTATCCGGACGAGCCAGAAGACCTGCCTGCAAAAATCAATTCGTAGCTTTCGGGTGAAAAGCGAAGAATAAAGACATCTTTCATCTTTATTTTTCTGGCGTGGTTTTTCCTGAAAAGCTGAATTAACTGAATTTAAAAAATATCTCAGGTTATGTTCAGGAATTGTTTAGTCATAGTATTCTGTTTTATGGCATCCTTTAAGGTGGTATATGGTGAGGGGCCCTTTGCCCCTGCTGCAGGAAAGGAAGGAACCACTGCCATATATATGGACTCAAGTGCTTTTGTAAGCTGGGCAACAGAAATTGATGTAGTAAGGGGATATATCAATATTGCCGACACAACAGTGTATTTTGACGGAAGCAACCGGGCAACTTTCGGTGAGCCGCAAAATGCCCTGGGCCAGGCTACAGGTAATTCAAACAACATTGTTAGCCTGGGCGATGGCGGTATGGCAACACTGCAGTTCGACCGACCCATCATAAACGGACCTGGCCCTGATTTTGCCATTTTCGAAAATGGCTTTGGAGATAATTTTCTGGAACTTGCCTTTGTGGAAATCAGCAGCGACGGTGAAATTTTTGTACGTTTCCCATCATATTCCTACACGCAGAGTGAAACACAGATTGAAAGCTTCGGAACCCTTGACCCTACTTTTATCCACAATTTTGCCGGGAAATACCGTGCCGGATACGGTACCCCTTTTGACCTGGATGATCTGGTTGACAGCACAGGTATTGATCTCAACAACATTCGTTTTGTGCGCATAATTGATGCAGTAGGATGTATTGATTGCGGATTTGAAGCCCATGATTCAGAAGGCAATATTGTTAATGACCCCTGGCCTACCCCTTTTAATACCGGGGGTTTTGACCTGGAAGCTTTAGGAATTATTAATGCAGGTGAGCCTTATGACCCGACAGCAGTTAATCATCAGACTCTGCATTCATCAAAAATATATCCAAATCCTTTCAATCATACATTGTTTATAGAAGCAACCGAAGGAAGCGATATTGTAATATATGACTTAAACGGAAGGAAGATCAAACAGAAATCTTTAACCGGAAACACTCTGCAAATAAGCGGTTTACCAAAGGGTTATTATATTATTCAGATTATCCGTCAAAACAATGTTGAAATATTCAAAGTCTTGAAAAACTGATTATTTGCTAACTGCAAATTGACAGCTAAATAAACCAGAATGGGCCCGAAAATTATACTCATATCATTTATTCTTCTTACAGGCTTTTTTAAAGCTTTTGCCTGGCAGGAGAATGTTGATACTGTTCGTTTAGGGGAAGTTGTTGTCACTGCCAGCCATCCCGGGTTGCAGGAACGTTCGTCTGTACCTGTGCAGCAAATGCTTTATCAAAAAATTGCAACTATCAGTGGCGCATCAGCAGCCGAAGCATTAAAAAATTTTGGTGGGGTGACGATCAGGGATTATGGTGGAATCGGTGGGTTGAAAACTGTGATGGTGCGCAGTCTCGGAGCCAATCATACTTCGGTAATGCTTGACGGAGTGCCGCTGAATGATGCCGCAACCGGACAAACCGATCTGGGGAAAATTCCCCTTTCAAACCTTGAAAGCATATCCCTCTTTGTGGGGCAAACTCTCCGGTTGCTGCAACCTGCAAGTTTTTATGCAGCAGCCAATGTGATAGATATCCGCAGTAAACCTTTCAGTACTAATGGTAATCAAACCAATACCACGTTGGGTATAAGGGGCGGTTCATTCGGTATTTTCAATCCTTATTTCAATACAAACAACAAAATATCTGAAAATACAATTGCCGGATTAAACTTCACTTACACAACAGCACATGGAGAATATCCGTTTATAAATCCTTTCAACGGTGAGCCCCGGAAAAGAATCAATTCTGATATTGAGGCCATTAATGCATCCGTTTTTTTACAACACCGTTTACAGAAGCATTCCTATCTCCAGATAAATGCATATTATTATAATTCTGAAAGGGGACTGCCGGGTGCAGTTATTCTTTATAACACCCACACATCGCAACGATTGTGGAATGAAGACTTTTCATTGAATCTGCGGTATGAGAACTCAAATCCCGAAAAGCTGCAAATGCTTTCCCTGGCCAGATTTTCACACTCCTGGCTGCATTACCGTGAAAGAGACTATCTGAACCAGCAGGGAGAACTCAGCAATACTTATAATCAGCAGGAATACTATTTCTCACAGGCACTGGCTTATCCCCTGCATGCTGACATTAAAATCGACATAGCTTCGGATGCGATTATAAACTCATTGGTTGCCAATCACCAGGAATTTGCAGAACCTTTGCGGTTTTCCTGGCTGATAAATCTAAGTGCAAAATATGAGCGAAACCGATTATTTGCAGCGGCAAATCTGCTTTCGACAGTGGTAAACGACCAGACACAGCAATCACAATCTGCAGAAGTGAAAAATGCATTTAGTCCGTCATTCTCTATGGCCTGCCGGATTACTTCTTCCGAGCCTTTGATAAGACTGAGGTTCATGTATAAGAATATATTCCGTATGCCCACATTCAACGACCTGTATTTTGCAAGGGTAGGTAATCCTGACCTGATGCCTGAATATGCACAACAGTTCAACATTGGAGTGATGGCAGGTTATGATATGAATGGATTTTTATCTATTTCCGGCAGTGCTGATGTATTTCATAATACAGTGAAAGATAAAATTGTGGCCATTCCTACGCAAAACCTCTTTGTTTGGTCAATGCAAAATATCGGCATGGTTGATATCAGGGGTCTGGAGTTGCAGCTAAAAGGCAGTTTTAATCCGGGAAAAAATTTTTCAGCAGGTTTTTTTGCCAATTATACTATGCAACGCGCAATTGATATTACACGTGATGATGTAAGCTGGTACCGGCATCAGATACCTTATATTCCAAGAGAGAGTTTTTCCGGGGGATTGAATTTCGGGTATAATGATTTCACACTGGGGTTTAACAGTCTTTTCAACGGGCACAGGTATGTACTCGCCGAAAATATATATGAAAATATGCTTTCATCGTGGTGGCATCATGATGTTGTTGCCGGTTATCAGTTTCGTTCAGGCAAAACGATTTTTCAAATTAAGTTTGAAGTAAATAATCTTCTTGACATGCAATATGAAGTGATCAGAAGTTTCCCCATGCCCGGCAGGGGGTATTTTGTAAGGGTGGAGGCGGGTATTTAATGTCAAATTTCAGATCTCGGGAGCCTTTAGGTTCGAAATTCCGCTCATACGGGACTGAGAGCCGAAGTTTGCGAAATAAGAAAAACCGTGTGTAATAAAAAAGATATATATCCTGTAAAACATAACCATGAAACCATTTTTTAAACTTTTGTTTCTCTTACCCGCTTTTTCGGTTTTTATTTCCTGTGAAAAGGAGCCGGAAAAGCCCAATGATAATGATGATATTAACTTCTCCGGAAAGGGTATATATGTACTCAATGAAGGATTATTTAACATGAATAACTCCACTATCACCTGGTATGATTTTGAGACGGAACAGTCCAGTACCGACTGGTTTGAAATACAAAACGGGCGAAAGCTGGGCGATACCGGAAACGACCTGAAAATATACGGCAGCAAAGTTTATATTGTTGTAAGCGGTTCCAGCCAGGTAGAAGTGTTTGATGCAAACTCAGGAAATTCGCTTGCCCGGATTCCGTTTTTCGATGGCGAGAAACCCAGGCAACCCAGGAATGTTGCATTTCTTCATGATAAAGCCTTTGTGTGTTCATTTGATGGTACTGTGGCAGTTATTGATACCGCAACTCTGGAAATTGAAAAGTTTATTCATGCAGGACGAAATCCCGACGGAATTACCACTGCAAACAACAAAATATACGTAGCCAATTCAGGAGGACTGGATTTTCCTGATTATGACAATACAGTTTCTGTTATTGATTTTGAGAGTATGGAAGAAATCAAAAAAATTACTGTCGGAAGTAATCCGTATACAATGGAAGCAGACCAGATGGGTTTTGTGTATGTGATATCACGTGGTAATTATGATGATGAGAAAATGTATCTGCAAATCATTGATTCTGAATCTGATGAACTGGTTCATACTTTCACCGGTTTCCAGGCATTGAGTTTCACCCTTAGTAAAGACAGGGCATACGTATATCATTTTGATTTTATGGGCGCCAGCGGATCAAACATCCTTGTGCTTGATCTGGAATCCCGGCAAGTATTGTCGGAGAGTTTCATAAGCGACGGTACAGAGATTGAAACGGTATATGGTATCATGGCGGACCCCTTCACAGGACTGGTTTACATTTCCGATGCAAAGGGGTTTTCATCCACAGGAAGCGTCTATTGCTTTGACAGCAGTGGTCGGAAAAAATATTCGTTTTCTGCCGGTTTAAATCCTGGTGCAATGGGGGTGTATTATACACCATCTGAAAAATAATAATCCAGGGATATTTAAGGGAATTATTTTAGTCAATATCGTATAGTTGTTCAAGGGAACGCTGATAACGCTGATCTTCGAGCGAAGATTTAATAATAAAATCCGCGAAAATCTGCGATGCTTTGCAGCTGCCTAATCTGCGTTCAAAACCCAAAATGTTTAACTATACGATAAAGACTATTAATTGATTAATTTTGTAATGATCAAATTTTTAACACAAACCCAATGAACTACACCCAGGCCATAGAAGAACTCGAAGCCATAGTACAGGAAATTGAAAACGCCGAAATCAGCGTTGACGAATTATCAGAAAAGGTAAAAAGAGCTTCTGAACTGATCCGTTTTTGTCGAAAAACATTAAACTCCACGGAATCAGAAGTGCAGAACATCCTGAAAGACCTGAAAGATGCAGAAAAAGGAACAACAGAAAAGTCAGAATAAGATTTTATTTGTTTTACCTTTTTCTCCTTAGTTTTTTTATTCCCACATTGATAAGGAATCCCAGGCCAACCAGCACTGCTATAAGTCCTGACCAGGCCCATACAGCCAGAGGTATACCTGCCTCTTCAACAATTCGTCCCTGGGTTTCACGATACACATCAGGCATAACAGGCAATTCATTTTCGCCTTTTTCAAAAGAAACAGCATAACGGGCCACTGCTTCCCAGACTTTAAACTCACGATCATTCTCGTAGATAATTGTTTCTTCCAGTTCAATGGGATTTCCATCTTTATCTTTCAGAACCAGGGCAAGTTTTGGCAAAATATCACCTATCATGGGCAAAAAAGAAGTCAGGTAATAATCGGAAACCAGATGATACAGACCTGGATCATCTCTTTTCAGTGGCTTATAACCCTCCTCATGTTGTACACCATCACCGGTAAATAAATTCACTTCCTGCACCGAACGATAGGCAGGTACCGGTATATCGGCAAAAGGAATAGTCAGCCAGGCAATTTTTCCCGGGTCGTAGGTATATTGTAAACCTGAAAACTGCAGGAAATATGTATCTCCCATAAGCTTCGATAATAAACCGGCCACTTCCAGCAGATTGTAAACTTCCCCGGCAGTCAGATAAGCGGATACCATGGGATAGCCCGGCTTTTTATCGGGTCCTGAACCCAGGCCGGCAACAGTAACCAGGTCAATAAAAGATACTTCACCCTGCGACCACGGCATGGTACCGGGTATGATATCACCGCGAATTACTCCATTGGCCTGAATGGCAAGATCAACCTTTTCACCGGTAACCTTCTGAGCTTCAAGGCGCATAGCATCCACTATAAAATTTCCCACGGTGGTTTCCTCAAGCGGTCGGGGTTTTATCAGAGAAAAATCGGAATGCAATAATGGGGCGTATACATCAGTAAAAAGACTATCGCCGAACTGAATCACAAAATCATTGAGGCGAGAAGTAAAATAAGCTACCTTTTCCCTGATCTCAGGATCTTCTGCTACATCACTGTTTATAGGTATCTGAAACGGTTTGTTGTTTTCCTGGTTTAACAACCTGACGGTTTTTGATGCAGCATCAAACTCCACTTCAAGCATTCCAAGGTTTTGAAGATAATAACTGCTATGTAATAAAATGGTATTGCTGATGATTTCAGGCTCCATGGTTTGGTAGTGGTCGTGGCCTCCAAGCAGGATGTCAATATTATTAATCTTTTCGGCCAGTTCGCGGTCTTCCCTGATCCCGGAATGTGATAGAGCAATTACCACATCTGCACCCATTTCGCGAAGCATATCTACCTGTTGCTGAGCAATTTGAAATGGATCTTTTATGGTTACCGGTTCAGCATAAGGTGCCACCGAATAAGCCTCGTTGCCCAGTAATCCGAAAAGACCCAGTTTTAAGCCGTTTTCAAGCTCCATAATTTTATGTGAAAGAAACTCCACATCAAGCATAGAATGATCATCGGGGATATTCAGATTGGAAATAATTAACGGAAGATCACTATGTGCATCAGGATAACCGGCCCTTATTAAATATTCAGCCAATACATCAGGGCCATAATCAAATTCGTGATTTCCGATGGTAGAAGCATCATATCCTATATCCTTCATCAGATTAATTTCAGGGGAATAGCCTTCCAGTATAAGCCATGCATAAGGCGAACCACCAATAAAATCACCTGAAGAAAACAACAACACCGGTTCATCGGTCTTTTCTGCCCGTATCTGATTTACCAAACCTGCCAGTCGGGCAAAACCACCCAGGGTGGGGTTGGCTTCTTCCGGATGGGAATCTACGGCAGGTAACGGTGTCAATACACTGTGTTCATCGCTTGTGTGTAAAATAGTAAAACGCTGATTCTGGGCTGATACATTCATAAAGCTAAGCATTAGAAACAAAACTGAACAAATTGCAATTCCGCTGATCTTTTTCATAGTCGGGAGTTTGTGGGTTACAAAATATGGTTAGCTGAATTTTAATCATATCAAAGTAAAGTATTTTTTCTGAAACATTTCTTAAATCAACCTTAAGCTTTTGATCAGATATTAAAATAAATGAACAAATGATGAGTTAAAAGTTTTACATAGAAAATATTCCGGAAAACAATTTATCAATATGCTCAGAATTTATATTCTTACCATAGTTACCCTTTTTTTTATAAGCAACCCACTGTCAGCCCAGCTTGTAAATATTGAAAAAAGCCGTAAAGAAGCCAAACCCGGTTTCCAGGGTCACATTGATCTTAACCTGATGCTTACACAAAACACCCGGCAGATTTTTGAAACAGGCACTTCAGCACATGTCCAGTACCATAAGGAACGCCACACAGTTTTGTTTCTCAATAACATCAGCTTTATGAGAGTAGAGGGCGACAATCTGATCAACAATGGATTTCAGCACTTACGTTATAATTATACCCTCGGAAAAGGTTTTACCACAGCCGAGGTTTTTACCCAGCATCAATACAACTCTATCCGTTTGCTACAAAGAAGATTTTTACTGGGAGGGGGCCCGCGATTCAAAATACTTGAAAATGACGACCTGGGAATTTACTTTGCTCCATTGGTGATGTACGAACAAGAACTTCTCAATGATGAAAATGAAACCCAAACCGATAAATTCAAGGGCGACTTTTATATTTCGGGTACCTATGCTTTGGATAAAAGAATCAATTTCTCTCATACCACCTATTATCAGCCTGATTTTGCCCGGTTCAATGAATTTCGCATTGCAAGTGAAACAGGTCTTGAAATGAAGTTCAGTGACCGCTTCTCTTTTCTTGTAACGTATAACCTGGCTTATGATTCACATCCGCCACAAGACATTCCAAAGCTTTTTTATACCCTGAAAAACGGTATAAAATACAGCTTTTAATGGTTTAGAAGTTTATATCTAAATTAGTTCCTACGTTATGATTCCTGGGTAATTCTTGTGGTGATATTTTTTCTTTAATTTTGCAGTATAAATTATACATGTAAAGTTTATGCAGGAAATCAAACCGCGTAAGATCATACGAAATATTTCTTTTTTATACTGGGCAAATCTATTAGGGCTGGTAACATTTATAGTGATTACATCTCTTTATGTAAGCAATGTTGGTGAGGCAATAATTACCGACCCTCAACAGGATTACATCCTGAAAACAGTGCTTATTTTACTGCTGATTGTAATTGCTCCCATAAGTTATCTGGTTCCACAAAACAAAATCAAGAAAATAGCTAAGGATCAGAAACTTGTTATAAAACTGGCAACTTATCAATCGGCCATTCTCATCAGATTTATTTTTATGAGTATGGCAGGTATATTGG
>CAYXIT010000024.1:25357-36424 GCA_964465275.1 uncultured Bacteroidales bacterium
ATAAAATAATTCTGGACAAATTACGTGTTGACACCCCCAAAGATTTACGTTGGTTGTTTTGAAATTGCTGGTTTCGCTAATACCAATATTATTTTTCTTCAGGCGGTGGTAATTTTATTCTTTCTGATTTACAAACCCAGTCCTTTTAAGATCGCTTCAGACCTTGAACTGGAAGAAAAAGAGCGCCAACAGATCATGCCCGAATAAATTATTCAAACTTTTTCGAACTAATTTGTTTTACTTTAGATACAACGTTTTAATCATATCATTACAATGAGTATAAAAGAAAAAGAACAAGAGATCGTTGAAGAGTTTTCCCTTTTTGATGACTGGATGGATAAATACAATTACATTATTGATATGGGGAAATCCATTGACAAAATTGATGAGAAATACAAGAAGAATCAGTACCTGATCTCCGGCTGCCAGTCGCAGGTTTGGGTACATGCTGAATACAGGGATGGCAAAGTTTATTTCAAAGCCGACAGCGATGCTTTGATAACAGCCGGTATTGTGGGCCTGCTTATGCGTGTAATGTCAGGTCAAACACCTGAAGAGATTATAAATGCAGACCTGAGTTTTATTGATGAGATAGGATTGAAAGAACATCTTTCTCAAACCCGAAGCAACGGACTGGTAAATATGATCAAGCAAATGAAGTTGTATGCACTTGCTTTCCAGGCCAAACACAATAATTAAAAATAATATTATGGAAGATTCAACCAACTATATGGATCTCGAGATGCGAATTATTGATGCTCTCAAAACCGTTTACGACCCCGAGATCCCGGTAAACATTTACGATCTGGGCCTTATTTATAAAATAGACGTAAAAGATGATAACTCGGTCCTGATCACTATGACCTTAACCAATCCCAACTGCCCGGTTGCCGATACTATGCCCAATGAAGTAAAAGAAGCCGTTGAGTTTGTGGAAGGCATTAAAAAAGTAGACATAAAAATGGTTTTTGAACCTGAGTGGAACAAAGACATGATGAGTGAGGCCGCCATGCTGGAACTGGGGCTGCTCTGATAAACAGGTTTATTTCAGGAACTCTTACGGGCTGACAAACTGACCCACAAACAAAGGAGTATTGAACTGATTCTCTTTAAGTATGAAAATGAAAGGCCGGTCGGCAATAAATTGCAACGGTTCTTCAACTTCAGGCATCAAAGCAGTAGTTGTAACAATAATAGCGGTTGCTGCAGCAGCTTCTGAACCTTTCTCATCAATCTCAAAGAATACCTTTTGCAATATAGCACTGATAAATATATCACGCTGCCCGCCAATACCTGAAAAATCAGCTCTCTCATCAAAAGCTTTTTCCATTCCCATTTCCTTCAGGTGATCTGACAGGGAAAACTGCGACTCAAGCCGGAATTTGGGAATCTCCATATATACATCTTCATATTTCAGGTTATCTGTCATCTTTTTGTATTGTGCAACATTGGGAATATATGATGCAATATCCTTTACATTTTGATCATCTGGTAAAATCAGAATTAAAGACAAATGCGGGCTGGTATAGGGCAATTGCAACACCTTACGGTCATCCATTGCAAAGAAAGGTATGCGGTTTTGCCTCTGGCTCATAAATTCTGCTTTTTTCAAAGTTCCGTTAATGGAATGAAAATCTTTCTCAATATTACTTTCTTTTTCAAACGGATAGCGCCAGGACGATTTTATATAGATGGCATTGGCAAGGACCATACGTGTCAATGGATCAAGGGTTCCTTCCGGAATAAGATCTTTGATCCTTTCGCGGGTCATTTCCAGTGCCCACCGGTTGATTCTTTGTTCAGCGCGACGGGGATCTTCAATAAAGTTCATTTGCTCGAAGGCACCACCATGATAGGTTTCTACATCGTGTATGTATGACTCCAGAACCGGATAGCTTTGCTCCACAAATACCATGTTCGCCAGGTTAAAATTTACCAAAGTATCTGCTTCGAGCTTACCAAAACCTGAAAAATACTGAAAATAATTGGTGTGAAAACGTGTAGCATCCTTATCGAAACCGGTAAGCCGGGCCATTTCATCTCTTGTTTCAGCCATTGCCCCACTGTAAATAACAGCGAGAGCCATATTTAATGAAACAGGCGAAAAAGAAATATTCTGCTGTTCATGGTTTTTGCTTAGCTCTTTAAATAGCCGGAAAGAAAAGTCGGTAAGATCATTTGTCATGGCATGGGTATCATAAGGTTTGGGTTTTTCAGAAACCAGAGTTTCAATAGTATCGGGTGAAGGGGTAAATGTTTCAATATTCTCCTGCACTTCTTCAGTTATTTGTTCCACATCCTCCACAGTATCAACCGGAGCAGGTTCGAGCGTTTTGCAGCTTTCAAAAGGAATAATAAATGCTGTGAAAAACAACAATAAAACAATTCTTTGATACATCATAATGTTGGTTTTTGCTATAAAGTTACGGAAATAATAAAAAAGGTGATGCCTGTTTTTTGGTTATGCTGTTTTTTTGTTTGTAAAAAGGTTGTATTTTTGAGCCGTTAACAATAAACCTAATACTCATCCCATAAAACTTAAATAAACATGAACTTTCCTGACGATCTGAAGTATACCAAAGACCATGAATGGATCAAAGTAGATGGCGATACTGCTATTATTGGTATTACTGATTTTGCTCAAAATGAACTCGGAGACATTGTATACATTGAAGTGAATACAGTTGGCGAAACCCTTGAGCAGGAAGAAACTTTCGGTACCATTGAGGCTGTTAAAACTGTTTCTGATCTTTTTATGCCTGTATCGGGCGAAGTTATTGAATTCAATGAAGAACTGGAAGGAAGCCCCGATATTGTAAACCAGGACCCTTATGATAAAGGCTGGATTGCAAAAGTAAAAATGAGCGATCCATCTGAAGTTGATGCACTGCTCGATGTAGAGAAGTACAAGGAACTGGTAGATTAAACATGCTTTGGCAATTAAATAAAACAGCATAGCATCTAATCTAATGAAATTCAGGTATTTGCTTCCGGCAATCTTATGGTCAGTTATAATCTTTTTTATTATAGCAATACGCGGTAGCAGAATACCTGATTCTGCCCTGTTTTATATTCCACATTTCGATAAACTTTTGCACGCAGGCATTTTTTTCGTGCTTTCCATTTTATTATTATGGGGATTACTTAAACAAGAAAAAAATAAAATACCGGTTCCATATATTATTACCATTGTGTTATGCGTTATATATGGTATAGCCACAGAATTCCTTCAACATTTTTACGTTGAAGGACGAAGTGGAGAGATTACAGATTTTGCAGCAAATACACTCGGGTCTTTAATTGGAATTGCCGGCTTTTATTACATCAAAAAAAATCATTATCTGCCGAAGTTTTTTTCTTAATAAATTGCTGCAAGTCTTATTTTAAAAATTTGTATATTAGCAGCGTCAAATCATAGAAAAATCACACAGGCCATTTCTGTATAAACAAGGATAAATTTTATGGAAACAAAAAAAACACCAAAAGCTGACCTTGAAAACAAAAAACGTATCTTTCTCCTGACCGGTCTGGTCATTGCGCTGGGTATTACACTGGTAGCTTTTGAATGGAAAACATACGAAAGAAGTGTTATGGATCTTGGTGTTCTGGAAGTTGACTTTGTAGAAGAAGAAGACATTCCGATCACCAGACCAGAAACTCCCCCTCCACCGCCTCCACCGGAGCCTTCACAGGAGCTTGTGATTGTTGACGATGATGTGGAAATCGAAGAAGAATTTATGATTGACACTGAGGCCACAGTTTTTACCGAAGTGCAGGAATTTACTCCTATTATTGTAGAAGAAGAGGAGGTTGAAGAAGAGCAGATCTTTACCATTGTGGAAGATCAGCCTTCATTCCCTGGCGGAGATGCAGCTCTTATGCAATATCTGCAGAATAATCTGAGATACCCCACCATGGCCCGTGAAGCAGGCATCCAGGGTACTGTATTCGTTACTTTCGTTGTAGAGCGCGATGGAAGCATTACCGACGTAAGAATTCTCAGAGGCGTTGGTGGTGGTCTTGATGAAGAAGCCGTCAGGGTTGTACAAAACATGCCCAGATGGACACCCGGTCGTCAGCGTGGTCAGGCTGTAAGGGTTCAGTTTAACCTGCCCATACGTTTCGTTCTGAACTAAGAAACAACTATTGAAAAAATATATAAGCCGCATCCATGGGATGCGGCTTTTTTATTTCCTGATAACCATTGGAGAAATTAACTGATTTTGCTCCACACAATTTTATGCCGGAAAAGTTTGTGAAGGTTTTTTGCAAGAATAAGATTTTCTCCCTGATGTAAATCCGGATCCTTTTCAAGAATTTCAATTGCTTTTTGTCGGGCATACTTCAGAATCTTTTCATCCTTGCTCAGGTCAGCAATTCTCAGCTCGAGAATTCCGCTTTGCTGCGTGCCATGAATATCGCCAGGCCCTCGCAGTTGCATATCGGTTTCGGCAATTACAAAACCATCGTTGGTGCTCACCATGGTCTGAATACGTTTTTTCGCATCATTGGAAAGTTTAAAACCTGTCATAAGCACGCAATACGACTGGTCGGCACCACGCCCTACCCTGCCCCGAAGCTGGTGCAACTGCGAAAGCCCGAACCGTTCTGCACTTTCTATAACCATTACGCTGGCATTAGGAACGTTGATTCCCACTTCAATTACTGTTGTAGCTACCATGATCTGCGTTTCTCCCTTTACAAACCGCTGCATCTCGTAATCCTTGTCCTGCGGTTTCATTTTGCCGTGCACAATGCTAACGGCATAACCGGGAAGCGGAAATTCGCGCACAATGCTCTCATACCCATCCTGCAAATCCTTAAGATCAAGCTTCTCCGACTCTTGTATGAGCGGGTAAACCACATAGATCTGACGCCCCTGTTTGATCTGGTCGCGCATAAAGCCAAATACTTTCAGCCGGCTGGAATCATATTGATGAATCGTTTTAATGGGTTTTCTTCCCGGAGGCATTTCATCAATCACCGACACATCCAGGTCCCCGTAGAGAGTCATGGCAAGCGTTCGTGGTATAGGGGTTGCGGTCATAACCAGTACATGCGGTGGTGTGATATTCTTTTTCCAGAGCCGTGCGCGCTGGGCAACACCAAATCGATGCTGTTCATCAATTACCACCATTCCCAGGTTGTTGAATATAACATTATCTTCAATCAGAGCATGGGTACCGATCAGGATATGCAGAGACCCATCCTGAAGCTTTTCGGCAATTTCTTTACGATTCGATTTTTTGGTAGAACCCGTGAGAAGACGGACATTTACATCCAGCCCTTCCAGCATATTGCTGACAGAGTCGTAATGCTGGTTGGCCAGCACTTCGGTGGGTGCCATCAGGCAGGCCTGGAATCCGTTGTCCATGGCAATGAGCATGGTCATTACGGCAACGATGGTTTTACCACTGCCCACATCCCCCTGCAGCAGGCGGTTCATCTGTTTTCCGCTCAGGGTGTCGTTGCGTATCTCTTTCACAACCCGTTTCTGGGCATTGGTAAGCTCAAAGGATAGCTTTTTATGATAAAAATTATTGAAATAATCTCCGACAATTTTGAAAATATGCCCCCTTGCTTCGGTTGAACGCCGATGCTTCAACCGCAACATATTCAACTGGATATAAAACAGCTCATCAAATTTCAACCGGGCTCTGGCCCGCGCCAGTGAATGATTATCTTCGGGAAAATGCACATTGAAAAGTGCTCTTCTCAGATCCATTAACCGCAATTCACGACGCACGTATTCCGGCAATGTTTCCTGAATATGCTTTTCTACCACCGGCAATAATGTTCGCAGCAATCTACTGATGCCCTTGCTGTCAAGCCCCCTCGATTTCAGCTTCTCACCCGAATTATATACCGGTTGCATGGCTGATTGCTGATGAATTGCATCGGGAGTAACCGGTTCAATTTCGGGATGGGCAATATTAAACTTATTGCCAAACTTTCCCGGACGCCCGAAAACAATATATTCCTGGTTGGGAAGGAATTTTCCTTTTAACCATTTAAAACCGTTAAACCAGATGAGCTCCAGCCTGCTTTCCTTTTCATCGGTAAGGGTGGCTGTCATCCGGGTGGTTCGTTTCTTACCATGCAGTTGAATATCGCTTATGTAACCTTTGATCTGCACATAGGGCATATCTTCGGTGATCTCATTTATTTTGTAAAAACGACTGCGGTCAATATAGCGGAAAGGATAACATTGTAAAAGATCTTCAAAACAAAAAATATTCAGTTCTTTTTTCAGTAACTCACCCCGTTGGGGTCCTACACCTTTTAAATATTCTATCGGAGTTTTCAGGATATCTGCTGTCATAGTGTTACTGATGGATTACCCGGTAAAAGTATAAAGGTAAAAAATGAACTTCAAATAAAAAAAATATTGTATCTGCACAGCTTACTATTACTGAACTTTTCTGCATCATAATCATTTTATTAATAGTTAAACAAATCCCAAATGATTTTTCCCTAATTTTGTGATCTGATAAACAATAACCGATTAATGAATCTCAATGATATAAAGGCGCCTGTTGACAATCACATACAGGAATTTGAGAAGCGATTTCGTAACTCAATGAAAAGTAAGGTGCCCTTGCTTGATAAAATTACCCGCTACATTGTTAAACGCAAGGGAAAACAGATGCGCCCCCTGTTTGTATTTTTTACTGCCGGTTTGTGCGGTGAAATATCTGAACGAACCTACCGTGCTGCTTCTCTTATTGAGCTATTGCACACCGCCACCCTTGTGCATGATGATGTGGTTGACGATTCCAATGAAAGACGTGGCTTCTTCTCTTTAAATGCCCTGTGGAAAAACAAAATTTCAGTGCTGGTAGGCGATTACCTTCTTTCACGGGGATTACTTCTGGCCGTTGATAATGATGATTTTGATTTGCTGAAGATTGTTTCGCGCTCAGTGAAGCAAATGAGCGAAGGTGAATTGCTCCAACTGGAAAAAGCACGAAACCTCGATATCAAAGAAAATATCTATTTTGAGGTCATTCAGAAAAAAACTGCTTCACTTATTGCTTCCTGCTTTGAGTGCGGGGCAGCTTCGGCCGGTGCCGATAAAGAAACACAGGAGAAACTGCGCCTTATGGGAGAATATACCGGCATTGCGTTTCAGATAAAGGACGATCTGCTCGACTTCAGCAATGGAAGTGATACCGGTAAACCTTCGGGAGGCGATATCAAGGAACGGAAAATGACTCTGCCGCTGATCCATCTTCTTGATAATTCTTCTTACCTGGAAAAAAGAAAGATCATCAATATCGTGAAAAATCATAACCAGGATCCGGATAAAGTGGCCGTACTTATTGAAAAAGTAAGAAAGAGTGGTGGTATTGATTATGCCCGCAGGAAAATGGAAAACAACCTGCAAAAAGCTTTTGAAATTCTGGATACTTTTCCCGATACAAGCTGGAGAAAATCACTGCACGATCTGGTACAGTTTACCATCGACAGGCAAAACTGATGCCCTACTCATAAACGGTAAAGCATCCTGGTTGCAACGAAATGGGTTTTAAACACTGAACTTATGGTAAAGATCTCCGACCGTTATCTCGCACTGGATGTGCTTCGTGGCATGACCATCGCCTTTATGATCCTCGTCAATACTCCCGGAAGCTGGCAATATGTTTATCCGCCTTTGCTTCATGCCAAATGGCATGGGTGCACCCCCACCGACCTCGTTTTTCCATTCTTCCTTTTCGTGGTTGGAGTATCCATGTATTTTTCTTTCTCAAAATATGATCATGGTTTAAAAAAGCAGTCTTTGCTCAGGATTGCCCGCAGGGTAGTCCTGATTTTTGCCATTGGCCTGTTTTTGAATTCCTTCCCCCAATGGATGACCAATTATTCTGAACTGCGTATCATGGGCGTTCTGCAGCGTATTGCACTGGCATATGGCATTGCTGCGATTATTGCCCTTGCGGCCAATCGCAAATGGATCATGATACACAGTGCCTGGATCCTGCTGGCCTACTGGGGAATATTATGGTTCTTTGGTGGCGATGATCCTTACAGCCTTACGGGAAATGCCGCACTAACGTTCGACAGGGCAATCCTGGGCGAAAGTCATCTCTGGAAGGGCTTTATGGAAAACGGTGTGCGGGTAGCTTTTGATCCCGAAGGATTGCTCAGTACCATCCCTGCTGTTGTTTCGGTGCTGATCGGTTATCTTGCCGGCATGCTCATCAAACAACAATCCAATAAAATGCATGCTATCAAACAGCTGGTCATTTACGGAGCCATATTTACTGCGGCGGGTTATATCTGGGGGTTCGTATTTCCCATCAATAAACCTCTGTGGACCAGCTCGTATGTTTTGTATACGGCGGGTATGGCTGCTATACTCTTTGCCCTGCTGATATTTATCATCGATGTGAAGGGATACAAAAAATGGTCGGATTTCTTTATGGTATTCGGGGTTAATCCGCTCTTTATTTTTGCACTATCCGGACTTTGGGCAAGAACGCTTTCTATGCTTATACGCTGGGAAAATGCAGAGGGGCAAATTGTTACCGGTAGCGGCTGGCTTTACAATAATGTTTTTGTTCCCCTGGCCGGAGATCTGAACGGATCACTACTTTATGCCATTACACACGTGGTGTTTTTCTGGCTGATCGGGTATATTTTATACCGAAACAGGATTTTTATCAAGGTGTAAAAATAGGAAAGGGATTTTTCTGATCAACCATTTTTTAGTTGTACGCTGAGCTTGTCGAAGCGGATAATTAACAGGTAAGCAACTGCTAAAGTCGTTTCGACAGGCTCAACGACCAGGAAGCACTTTTAAAAATGCTCCTAACATCAAAAACTTATTCTGGATAAAAACCTAAGGAATCCTCTCACGGATCACCCTTTCGGTTTCCTGCCGTTCTGCTTCGATCTGTTCGATTTCTTTTTCAATCTCCTCTACCCTGCGCGTTCGTACTTCATATTCTTCTTCTGATATTTCGCCTCTTCTGCGGCTTTCCTCAAGAGTTTCGCGGGCTTCTTCCACGTGGGTTTTTGTGCGGCGGACACCTTCTTCCACTTCGGCAGCAACTTCACGAACTATCTCCTGTTTTTCCTCTTTTGATCGGGCTGCTGCAGCACGTGCCTGTCCGAAGTCACGACCATGCATTCCTCCTTTATCGCGGCCGTAGGCATGACCTCGAGGATCGGCTTTGTCAGCTTCCTGTCCAGCACTTTCACGGGCCTGTTCAGCCTCCTGACGACCCTGTTCTGCGTCCTGCTCAGCCTGTTTCTTCCCCTGTTCAGCGGCTTCCTGTGCTTGTTCACGAGCCTGCTGACCACGTTCCTGACCTTGCTGTTTTTGTTCTTCAGCCTTTTTCTGGGCCTGTTCTTTTTTCTCCTGGCCCCTGCCCTGCTCCTGTGAGCGGGGATTCTGCGCCATTAAGGCAACAGATACCATAAGAATTCCGGTTATTAGCAATAATTTCTTCATAGCGTTTTGGCGTTTAATCAATATCTGTTAATTCTTCGAGCTCAGCCTCCAGTTCGGCAATTCTTTCATTGAGCTCAATGTTTTTTTCAAGGGCTTCTTCCAGTTCAGCTTCAAGCTGCACTTCGGCGCTGCTCTCCTGTGTCTGGCGGTCACCCTGTCCGGCACAGGCCATCAAAAAGCCCGCAGCCAGCAAAATCATAAAATACTTCTTCATGGTGTATAAGTTTTAAGAATGTAAAGTAAAGGTAAAAAAATATTGGCCCGTAATGAAAAAGAAAACCCGGAATCATACGCTTATTTAGTCTTAATATGTATTAGGTGCGATGAATAAGATCGTCCCTGATATTTTATATATTTGTTTGAAAATATGGATATCTTTTTCTTTCCTAAACTTTGAACATATACTTACCCGATTATAAACCACAAAAACCAGCCCGTTATGAAAAAAAAATTTACCATTTATTTATTGTTTTTTGCAGCAATTACCTTTATTTCGTTAACACCCAATACCGGAAATAAAAACAGCGGCCAGGCACCCATAGGCCGCACCGGCGCACCGGGTGAAGGAACCTGTGCAGGTTGCCATTCAGGTGGCAGTTATACAGGACAAATACTTTTTGAGATTGGAGACGAACCTATAACGGAATATACCCCTGGTGAAACCTATACCATTGCATTTACAAGCGATTTTAATGCCCCACGCTTTGGTTTTTCTGTTACAGCATTAAATGCAAATGATGAACCGGCAGGGGATTTTACCGTGTTAAATGATGATAACACATCCAGGGCAGTTGCTGTAAATAACCGCCAGTACATCGGTCATAAAAATGCCAATGATAACAATGTATGGGAATTTGAATGGACTGCACCCGCAACAGATGTGGGTAATGTTACCTTCTATTATGTAATTAATGCAGCCAATGGCGATGGCGGAACAGGAGGTGACTATATAGAACTGGGTACAACCAGCCTTGCCCCCGGCGAGGAACCCGAAACATTTGAAGTTATTTTCAACGTGGATATAGCCGGTGTCGCCGAATACTTCAACCCCAACCTGGATGTGGTTTACATTACCGGCGATCTGCTGGACTGGGCCGAACCCGGCACCGAACCCGAACTTCAAACCATGACACGCATTGACGATTCTTTTATCTTCACCCGAACACTCCAGCTCGAAGCAGGAGAATATGAGTATAAATATTTCCTTAATGAAGGATGGAGCGGCGGAGAATGGGCCGGAGATCCCAACCGGGTTATTGCTGTAATGGAAGATATGACAATAAATGATGTTTGGGGCCCTGCAAGTACCTTTAGTTTAAGCCTTCTTGTTAACCCTGAAGATGCAGGAACAGTAACCGGCGAAGCTTCTTTCCTGGCCAATGCCATTGCACAGATTAATGCAACCCCTGCAGAAGGCTATACTTTCGTAAACTGGACTAATGCTGATCAGGAAGTTGTAAGTACTGATGCCCAGTACCAGTTCAATATGCCGGAAAGTGATCTTACCCTGACTGCCAATTTTGATGCCGGAAATTTTGTGGATGAAACGGAAGCACTGCAGATCAATATATTCCCAAATCCCGCAAAGGATCAATTCACCATTCAATCGG
>CAYXIT010000025.1:0-13487 GCA_964465275.1 uncultured Bacteroidales bacterium
GCCCGGAATCAAGGAAAAGTAAAAACAAAGTCCGGGCGCGAGCCAAAGTATCACCCGGACGGGTAAAAACTTCCGGGTACGACTCAAAGTTCGTGCCCGGAATCAAGGAAAAGTAAAAACAAAGTCCGGGCGCGAGCCAAAGTATCACCTGGACGATTAAACACTTCCGGGTACGACTCTAAGTTCGTGCCCGGAATCAAGGAAAAGTAAAAACAAAGTTTGGGCGCGAGCTATAGTCGCACCCGGACGAAACTAACGAAAGATGATTAAAATAAAAGTCTGCGGTATCACCCAAAAGGAAAATATGCTGAAAATTGCAGCACTTGAACCGGATTACATGGGATTTATCTTTTATGAAAAATCGCCCAGGGATGTAAGTGGAAAAATCGATGAACTCCCATTGAATGTGTTACCTGTTTTCATAAAAAAGGTGGCTGTGTTTGTAAATAAACCGCTGGAAGAAGCTGAGAACATCATTCGCAAATATGGATTTGACAGGATTCAGTTGCATGGAGATGAAAGTCCGGAATATTGCAAAAAAATGCAGGAAATTGTGCCGGTTATTAAAGCTTTTGGAATTGCAGATAAACTCCCGGGTGAGGTTACATCTTATGAAAACAGTTGCGATTATTTCCTTTTCGATACAAAAGGAAAAAATGCGGGAGGCACAGGTACTACATTTGACCACAACATTTTAAAAGATTACACCATGGCAAAACCCTTTTTCCTGGCTGGCGGCATCGGTCCGGAACATGCACAGGATGATGCTTTCCGAAAAGTGATTACTCATCCATCATTGCATGCACTGGATATCAACAGCCGGTTTGAAACAAGTCCGGGCGTGAAGGATGTGGATTTGATTGAGAAGTTTATATTAGAAAAAGACGGAAGACCGAAGACGGAAGCTGAAGGCGATAGCCCGAAGTCCCGAGAGCCAAAGGCGATTCGGGAACCGGAGAATTGAGAACGGAAAACGGTGAACACAAAACGCCAAAACTTATGATCATTGCAGAACAAAATACAAACAATAAAATGTGGACCATGACAGTAAAAACAAATACAAACCCAACTGAAGTAAAACGCAAACAAAATATCCCCGATGATCGTGGCTATTATGGTAGTTTTGGGGGAGCCTACATCCCTGAAATGCTTTATCCCAATGTAGAGGAGCTGCGCAGCAATTACTTGCAGGTAATTGAATCTACTGATTTTAAAAAGGAATTTGAGCTTTTGCTCAGGGATTATGTGGGCAGACCCACTCCGTTGTATTATGCCGGAAATCTTTCTGAGACTTACGGAGCAAAAATTTACCTGAAGCGCGAAGATCTGTGCCATACCGGGGCACATAAGCTCAACAGCGTGGTCGGGCAGGCGCTTATAGCCAGGAAACTGGGCAAGAAAAACATTATCGCAGAGACCGGTGCCGGGCAGCATGGCGTCGCCACTGCAACGGTTTGTGCACTGATGAAAATTCCCTGCACCGTATTTATGGGCAGCAAAGATATTGCACGGCAGCAACCCAATGTGCTGCGGATGAAAATGCTGGGTGCAGAAGTGATTGCAGTTGAATCGGGCAGCAAAACCCTGAAAGATGCCACAAACGAAGCCATCCGACACTGGATCAATCATCCCGATGATACTTATTATCTGATTGGTTCCACCATTGGTCCCCACCCCTACCCTGACCTGGTGGCAAGGCTGCAGTCGGTTATCAGCAAAGAAATTCAGTCACAACTTATCAAACAGGAAGGAAAAGACGCCCCCGATTATGTGCTGGCCTGTGCCGGGGGAGGCAGCAATGCCGCCGGAGCCTTTTTCCATTTTATCGGAAACGGGAAAACCCGGCTTATTGGCACGGAAGCAGCCGGAGAAGGTGTTGACAGTGGTCTTACTGCGGCAACTATTTACAGCGGCACACCCGGTATCATCCATGGTTGTAAAACCCTGTTGATGCAAACATCTGACGGACAGGTAATGGAAGCCCATTCAGTATCTGCCGGACTGGATTATCCGGGAATAGGGCCTATGCACGCCCATTTGCATACGACCGGACTGGCAGAATATCTGCCGGTAACCGATACCGAAGCACTGGATGCAGCACAAATGCTGAGCCGTGAAGAAGGTATCATTCCGGCACTGGAAACAGCACATGCCGTGGCAGCATTATCAAAATTAAAGTTTAAACCCGATGATGTAGTGGTGATATGCCTTTCCGGCCGGGGTGACAAAGATTTACAAACCTATCAGCAATATTTTCAGGAGATATGAATGCACTGCAAAAACTCTTTCAAAATAAGAAACAAAACCTGTTGTCTCTGTTTTTCACGGCAGGCTATCCGACAATTGACTCCACTGCAGGAATCATTGAAGCTGCAGAAGCAGCAGGTATTGATTTCCTGGAAGTGGGAATGCCATATTCCGATCCGCTGGCCGACGGACCTGTAATTCAGCAAAGCAGCACCCGGGCCATAGCCAACGGCATGACCATCGAATTGCTGTTCAATCAACTTGAAGGCCTGAAAAGAAAAACCAAAATCCCATTTCTATTAATGGGCTATCTGAACCCGGTTATACAATTCGGAGCAGAAAGATTTATGGAAAAAGCCGCTTCGTGCGGTGCTTCAGGTCTTATACTTCCCGATCTGCCCATACATGAATACAGAGAAGAATATCAGGTTTTGTTTGAAAAAAACCATCTCAGTCCGGTATTTCTCATCACACCCCACACATCTGATGAGCGGATAAAGCTGATTGATGAACTTTCCAATGCTTTTATTTATGTGGTGAGTTCGGCGGCAACTACGGGTAAGCAGCAGGATTTCGGACAGGCACAGGAAGCTTATTTTCAAAGATTAAAAGCGATGAATCTGAAAAACCCATTGATCGGGGGTTTTGGCATCCATAACCGGCAAACCCTTCAGCAAGCATGGAATAATCTGAATGGTGCCATATGCGGTTCAGCGTTTTTGAAGAAATTAGCAGTGGAATCAGATGCAGAAAAGGCGGTGAGAGCATTGAAGGGGGATTTGGGGCTGGATTAGAAAGACAGAAGTCAGAAGACTGAAGACCGAAGACCGAAGACCGAAGTTGTGAAGAAAAACTTAATGTCCAGGATAATAAAAGTAAACAACAATATATACAGATAATATATGCTAATACAATTGAAGGAATCCTTGTCGGCAGAGCTGCAGGATTCAATTATCGCGGAACTGAAAACCCATGGTTACAAAGCCAGTCTGGTGGAAACGCGTCAGGCGAAGTACCTGATATGCAACGGTAAAAAGGAAGCAGACATAAGATATTTTGGGAATTTATCTGGAGTAAAAGATATTCATATTGTGGAAGATGCAAATAAACTGGTTTCGCGCCAGTGGAAGGTGCAGGATACAGAAATCCGCTTTGATGACGATACGGTAATTTCACGGGATGACCTGACTATTATAATGGGTCCCTGCTCGGTAGAGGATGAAGAGCAGGTAATAAAAACCGTGGAATTCCTGAAGGAAAACAATATTAAATTTATGCGCGGTGGGATATTCAAGCCCCGCAGCTCGCCCTATTCTTTCAGAGGCCTTGGTATCGAAGGACTGAAGTTTTTTTCGGCCCATTGCCGGGCCAACGGTATAAAGGTGGTGAGCGAAGTAATGCAGGTGTCGCAGATTGAGCCCATGTATGATTATGTGGATGTTTTCCAGGTGGGAACCCGTAATTCTCAAAATTACAACCTGCTTGATGAGCTGGGTAAAATTGACAAACCTGTGCTGCTAAAACGCGGAATGTCAGGCACCTTACAGGAGTTTCTGGCCTCCGCCGAATACATTTTCTCCAACGGAAATGAAAACATCATTCTTTGCGAGCGTGGCATACGAACTTTTGAAAAAGCATACCGCAATACCATGGACCTTAATGCTATCCCCTACCTGCGCGACAAAAGTCACTTACCTGTTTTCAGTGACCCATCGCACGGCGTGGGTATACGCAATTATGTGGAGCCTATTGCACTGGCTTCAGTAATGGCAGGTGCCGATGGAGTGCTCATTGAAATCCATGAATGTCCGCCCAAAGCATTCTCCGATGGCGATCAAACGCTTGACTTTTACCAGGCACGCCGGGCCATAAAACGACTCAGGGAAACCATGGAACTAAGGAAAAAACTGGTTGTGGAGTGATGACTAAAACTTCACAAATCTACCCTGCAGCTTTTTATCCCTGGTTTGAACTGAAATAATGTATGAACCGGGGGCCAGGCCTGAAACATCCAATGTAAGTTCACCGGAATAGGTGTAAATCTCACTTTTTACGATCTCACCCATCATGTTTGAGAGCTTCAGCCCAAACTTCTCTTCACCTCTAAAGGGAAGTTCCAGTTTCAGATAATCACCTGCCGGATTGGGATATACATTGAGGGTCATCTGATCATCAACATCATCAAATCCAACCCCGGGACCAATGAGTATTGAATCAGCCGGTCCCATCACACCATAAACATACTCAGCTGCATAAACAGTCATAGTATAATCCGTATCCACTGTAATGGTAAGCGATGTGCCTTCACCGATGATCTGAGTTAGTTCTTCATCGGCAAACCAGCGCAATGAGTCGGAGCCCAGTGCTTCAATGGTTATTTCCATACCTGTTTCCATGGGCCCTTCGAAGGGCAGGATCTGCGGCTGGGCAATGATAACAAGATCATCGGCAAGGGATGAACCCTGGTTTGCCGGGCTGAACTGCTGAATACCAAAGTAAAACCTTCCACCCTCATCAACTTCAAAAGTATCGCCTATGGGCATATAGGGCTGGTCTTCCGGAGTTGTAACCTGTGTTTCTTCCCAAATTATATTAGTCATAGCTGATGCTTCAGGCAACAAGCCTGCTGCAATGCGCAGGTTATGAGAACCTGATCCCAACCGGTAGAAATAAGCAGCTTTATATTTTAGCTCGCTGTTCAGTTCATAACATCCGCTGATCACCCAGTCATTGCCAGCCTGTGTTTGATTACCTGTGAAATATACAAGGTAATTATGGCCGCTGTGCGCCAGCGGCGGGTCATTAACCCGCAGTCCCCAGTAGCGGTTATCATTGTTCAGGTTGTGAATGGACCAGTCAATCTCCCTGAGTGCAAAGATGGTTTCAAAATCCTGGATAAACCAGTCACCCGGCTGTGTAAGGTCAACACGTGTTCCGAATATCCTGAAAGTCCCCTGGTTATTACCGGGGATTTCGTCATCCGGAATCTGCAGGTTATAATCAAAATCGAAGCGTGCCTGACCCGTAATAGAAGCTTCAAACCCAACCTCAGCATGTCCCAATACCGGAATAGCTGGTGTGTTCATAGTAATATCCTGTGATCCGAAAGGACTGCTGATATTAATATCAAGGCTACCTGCCGGCAGTTCCTGTGAACCCAGGTTTTTTACTACAGCTATCATGGGTGTTTCCTCAGTAAAATCGCAACTTTCAACATCTGCAGAAATACTGTAAATTGAGCCATCTACATCACTGGCAATACGTAGCGCAAAATCATCCATAAACATAAATCTGTGATATTTCGGACTAAAGGCATGCCATGCAAAATAGTACTGACCATCTTCAGGCACAGTGAACGCATAAGTTACTCTACGATAGTTATAGTTGTCCATCTCTTCCTTTACATCCAGATACTCAATAACAGCATCCGGATGAGGTTCCGATGCAACACCAAATTTCATATTCTCGGGATAATCACCTGAATAAACACGATACCAATAACTTATATTATAAACAGTACCGGCTTCAAGATTGGCACAAGATGAAAAAAGCCAGTCGTCGGCATCGTTGGAAGCACTGAAAGAATAATAAAAAACTTTCTTACCGGAATAGGAGAAATTGGTAAATGAAGTTCCCAGGTCCCATGTAAAATTATCATTATTAATATCCATTGCAGTGAACCCGGTCTCCCCCATGCTTTCATACTCTTCAAATGTTAGATATACATCCTCCACATTGGGGAACATACTAATATTTCTCACATTCAAGGTAAGATGGTTATTATCGGTCATGGGTTCAGATATTTCATCTGGCAATGAAACAGATGCTTCAATGGTATATTCGCCGTATATTCTCATATCAATGAAAAAATCATAATAAACCACATCGTTAACGGCCATGGTTTGTTCAATGGTTTCTTCGCCGGTAGCAGCAATATTGCCTGAAGGATCCACAATGGAATAACTCATAGTAACAGGATGCTCAAATGCATCATTACCTGTATTCTTAACCGATATGCGCAGCGGAGTCTGATCGGAAAATTCGCAGGATTCCGCCAGAACAATTATAGAATCCAGGGCCACATCAAGGTTGTAATTTGACCTGATACTAAAATCATCCAGGTAAATCCAGCCCTGATCAGCATCACTGTAATGATGGAAACCAATATAGTAAGTGCCGTCTGCCGGCGGATTGAATGTTACAGTAGCTTTTTGATAGTTTATTCCTGTACTGAATGTTTCATCCCAAAGCAATTCTTCCATTGTTGCTGAAGTTTGATCTGTACCGAGATAAACACCCATTTTTTCAGTAGCTGAAGTGGTGCGTCCTGTATAATAAAAGTTCAATAAATAATTTTCGCCCTCCTGCATTATCAGGCAGTTAGAAAACAGCCAGTCATCGGCGGGATTTTCAGTACTGCGACCTGCCCGCATAGAAACTTCACCTGAATAAGCAAAGGATGATGTTTTACGCAAAGCCCATGTTATTGGATTTCCATCGCTGTAAAAATCATCATTGGTGTTTTCGTACCACCAGCCCAGCTTTGGATCTACAAGGGCATTACCACCATCAATATGCACCAGTTCAAAATCGTTGAAATACTCATGTCCCTGCGTAAGATCAACCGTTGTATTTCTTATGAAAACACTGATCTCATCGTTGGAAGGATATTCATCGTTATCAGAAATGATTTTTGCGGTTATCGTATAAATGGAATTTAACTGAGAAAGATCAACTTCAAAACTCAACGTGTCCTTTTGCCCCAGTTCTAATGCTGTGGGAATTGTCTGCGAATAAACCACTGAATTTTCATCCTCATCCGTAACAGTAACTTCCACAGTGGCATCTTCGAGTAATAAGGTACCCCTGTTCTTATAAACCACTTTGATGGGAGTTTCATCGGTAAACGAATTACAGCCGTATACTTCCTGAATTACATCACGCATGGCGGCATCTCTTTCTGATACTTTTTCAATAGTAACGTCATCCACAAAAAACTGAACGGAGTTTGCAATATTGGTATCTACAAAAAATCCTATATGAAAAATTCCAGTGTAGGGAGCCTGTATAGTAAACTCTTCTTCAACATAATCATACGTATCAAGATAGACATATCCAAACTGCGATAATGTATCATCCGGTTCTGTTCCACTCATTAAAAATATCCGGTATTCATCCTCATCTCCTGTACCCTGAGTTGATGTATAAAAATTGATTCTGTAAGTTTCACCTTCTTCCATCCTGAGGCAATTGGTGACTAGCCAATCATTTTCAATACCACCTTGATCTGAGCGATAATAATTTATGCTGTGGGGAGGAGAATTTGCCTGCCCGGGTACATTGTAAAAACGCCAGGAGTAACCATCATCATTTACATTATTGATGGCCCAGTTAATTTCATCCAAACCATTGATATCATCAAAATTTGTAAAGAACGAATTGGATTCAAGATCTACCAATGAATTGATAACGTGAATTGTAAGAGTATCATTTTCAGGCTTCTCATCACCCTCCAAAAGAGTAATGGCTTTGATTTCATATTCTCCATAAAGGCTCATATCAACCTGGAAGATTAGCTCATTTTCTTCATTCGGATTCAATTCTTCTGAATAACTAAGAAAGTAAGAATCGGTTGTTTCACTGTTGAGGTGTGTAACATTCAACTGCACATCAAAATTCTGCTGGGAGTCCAACCCTAGATTCATAAAACCGACACTTACAGGTGTTTCAGCAGAAAAATCGCAACCCCCGGCAAGCACATCAATTGTTGTTGGGGTAAGATCTGCAAATACCATTCTTTCAACAAAAACATTATCAAGATAAATAAAGCGATGGTCGGGATCGCTATATACATGAAAAGCGAAAAAGTAGTTTCCTTCTTCTTCAACAGTAAATTGCTCCATTGATGTAATAAACTCTTCGTTAGAAAAATTATTTATATCAACGATCTCAGTATTCATCAACTCCGGATCAGGAATCTGCCCCATTACGACCCTCATATTTTCAGAAAAATCTGCATTCCATACTCTGTAATCGAAACTAAGCCTGTATATTTCATCGGGAACCAGATATAAGCATGTTGAAATGAGCCAGTCATCGGCCTGCACATCAACTTCAACACCATCATCGGCAGGATTAAGAATGCCGTAGCGCATTGAGTTTGCACCATCGCTGGCAAACTGGTTAGGGCCATCAGCAATTCGTAACATCCAACCCGCATTATCATCATTGTTATTGATAGTTTGCCAGCCGATTTCTTCAATATAAACAATGCTTTCAAAGCTGGTATGGTAGGGTTCATTACTCACCATCCAACTATCGGAAATTAATTCTCTTGTGAAAGTATTATTGGAGGGCAACTGGTCGCCCGGATAATTAACTGTAGCTGTAAATGTAAACTCAAAACCCTGGCTGAGATCAAGAATTACATCTAATTCAGTACTCAAACCGGCTTCCAGAAGTTCAATTGTTGAAGAATCTTCGGTAACAATCACATTATCCTGATCAAGTACTGTATAATTAACAACAACATTCTGGGCATCCTGCTGACCTTTATTTTCGACCCTGATGAAAGCAGGAGTCTGATCGGTAAAATCGCAGCCTGAAGCCAGCACATTTGCATCGGTTACGGCAAGATCTACAGCCCTTTCTGCAATACCTGAAATAATCAGTGAAAATGACTGTCTTTTATTGGTCGGATTTACAGGATCAACTATATCGCCTTTGTGGGAAACTTCAACAAAGTATTGTCCCGGTTCCGGTAAAAGTATCTCAATTTTTTCCACATTATCAACCAGGTTATCACCTGTCATGGCAGGTGCCATCGGATTGTCAGGATCCAGTTTCCATGGATAAAATATTTCACCATCTGAAATCCTGGTAACACGCAAATCCAGATCATTCACCAGTATAGGTGTACGATCATTCAGGGCCGGTTCCGGGGTGTCAGCAGGAACGTCTGTCCATACCAGGGTAGCCACCAGTGGTTGAGTTCCGGTTGAATACACTGTGCGGGAGTATGTTGGTACTGTATTTTGCACCAGGTTTCTCTCCTGGATAATAGTCGTATTATCCTTTTCGGGAAGAATTTCTGCAGCTGCTTCAATATCAGCAAGCCCCCATCCGTGTTGATAATCAGGGCCAGGATTTAAACCTGCTTCACGTGCTGTATGAATAGCAAGAGCTTTAATGGTGGATGCTCTCAGATAACTGCCGTATAACCTGTGATTAAGTTGCTGAAGCAATCCAAGTGAACCGGTAATCGTTGGAGCAGCCATGGATGTACCGGTAAGTCCTGCATAGCTGGTATTTGTATCCACCCAGGTTGATAAAAGTCCTTGCCCTTTTGCAACCAGGTCAGGCTTTATCCGGCCATCGTCGGTAGGCCCGGTACTGCTGAATTCACTGAGGAGCACACTTTCGGGTCCTTCATAATCTGAAGCATCGGCGACAGAACCTATAGTAAGTACATTTTTACCCAGAACGAGTGTGGATATACAATCTAACCCTTCATCGCCACCATCGCGCATACGGGAGATTGTGGATTTTACCCATTGCTCAATATCATGGTCGTATACATTATGTTCTTCTCCTTCGGCAGGGCCGATATCCAAACGGTCATTACCAGCAGCATGTACCTGCAGGTAATACGGTGCAAGATAAGTGATCTCATCGCGGATACGGGTTTCATCAGAATAAAACCCAAACTTGTAGTCTTCAATCTCACTGATTCGAGTATCGCCATACCACCACCACTGGTTGGTATGGAAAACCCATCCTGTGGGCCTTCCGTAGGAGTGATTGGATAGTAATGCGCCATCTGCTGCAGCTTCAATCATTTCTTCTTCGTCGTTTTCAAAATAATAAGAATGCAGCAAAGCATCAGGGGCCATTCCCTTTGCGGTAGGCACAACACCCGCAGCCACCATAGTTCCTGCAACATGCGTAGCATGTCCGCTCATGAACCCACCTGTATCCATCTGGGTTGTTCTGTCACCAAATTCCTGATGAGTATGCCTGATAGAGCCACCATCCCAAACACGCAAAGTAATTCCTGTACCATCAAGATCCAGTTCAGAAGAACCTCCGGTCCATAGTCTGTGTGTATTTATACTCTGTGCAGCAAACAAATTATAAGTCTGATAATAAATGGGTTCACCCGTGCTGCTGAAACCCATAAAACGTAATGTGAGTAAAGTATCGGCTAAGTCAGTTTCAGCCAGGCGGGCATTACCGAAGGTTTGGATCTGTTGCTGCCGTAAATCCCATTTGAAAGAAACATCACCATATAAAGATTTTAGCGCTTGTGCATTTTCACGGGTTACCAGGGGCGACTCACTAAAATTTTGCGAAAAAACCAATAAAGGTAACAACAGAATAAAAAACAGGCCTGCAGGTTTAATTAATGAAGAAGGTGTATTCACTGTAATATGGTTTAGTAATTAATAATGTCTGGCTAAAAACAATCATTTATCAAAACTGCCGGATCCCTGTAATTTTGGGTATATCTGACAGTTTTATCAGTTAAATTAATCAATTACGAATAATAATTTTCTGCGTATAAATTTGTCCTTCTGTATTGGAAAGCTTCAATAAATATATACCGGAGGGCAGGTTCTTTACATCAAGTATTACTTTTTCTGAATTACCTGTGCTTTCCAACACCTGCAACCCTGTAATATTAAATAACCGGATGTGTCCAAAACCAGTGGATAACTCAACATATATCTTATCCTTTGCAGGATTGGGATAAACGCGGAAAGAATTGTCAGACAAATCAGAAACAAAAGTATCATCAAGTGTGAAAAGAATCGTGTAGGTGAGCGTGGAACCATTTTCTGCGGTAACAAGTATACTTGCTGTGCGTTCCTGTTCTTCGCCGGTAATACTTTCAGCCTGGGTAGTTTCTACTTCAGCCCACGGACTTGCGGCAATCCCTTCCACAAAAGGTACATCAGAAGTGCCCGGAGCCAGGATAACTTCATAGTTTAATACTTCAGGATCAAAACCTGAAAGAACAACACCATCAATATTGATTTGTGTAAGGGTAGCATCACCTGAAAGCTCCCTGAACCAAAGATAATAACTCAAAATATACTCAGGATCCTCGGCAGTAACCTGGATTTCTACTATCCACCAATCATCATTTCCGGGCTCCTGAACAGGATCAAGTACTTCATAACTGGCATTCTCATCAGCCGCAGTAGCAGTAACTTCAGGAATGCTTTCAATATCATCAATTACTATATTATAAGAAAAAATCCCCGGATCAAAATCTTCCAGCAGCTCATCATCAATGAAAATGGCAGAAAGTGTAGCATCGGTATTTTTTAACCGGAAAACAATTGAATATGCCTGTGTTGTTTCACCATCGGCAGCAGTAACCAAAATTGTTGCTGTTCTTTCGGCCTCATCACCGGTAAGCGATTCAGCCTGAGTAATTTCAATTTCAGCATTGTCATCGCTGGCAGTTGCACTTACAACCGGTACATCGACGGTGGCAGCAGGCAAACTTACAAGATATGCAAATACTTCAGGATCAAATTCATCCAAAGGTTCACTGTTAATTTCAACAGATGCGAGGCTTGCATCCTGAGAAGGTTCTCCCAATTTAATCAAAAAGAAATCAAAGCTGCCCCAGGCAATAAGCTCAATATCATCATACACAAAATCATTCTGGAAACGGCCTATCATATATACATCATTATCAGGAGAAACCGTCATTTGACTTACAAATTCATTACTGCTCCCTCCGAAACCGAAAGCATCTGATACAAGTCCACCTGTATCTAAAACTGCCCAGTAGCCATCAGTTGAGTTTTCATTTGATGTAAGGGTAATATCGTCATTTAGTATCATTTCTCCCTTAAAGTTTCCACCCGCCAGAAAAGTATTCTCGTTGGTGTAAACCAGGGAGCGAATTTCGGCATTTTCATCAGGATCCCCGTATGCCTTTCCCCATAGCCAGGACTTATCTTCTCCATTAATCTTAATAATAAAACCATCACTTCTCGTGGCATTTTCAATTAATAATGAAGTCTCCTGATCCCAATAAATATTGGTTCTGAATGAGCCACCAAGGTAAATGTTACCCAAATCATCAAAGGTTAAACCAAAGCATCGCACACCTGTTGAAATAGAACTTTCTGTACTCATAGCCTTATGCCACTGATAGTTACCCATCAAATCAAATTCTATCAACGCAAAACCACCAGATCCCGGATTTGCTGTCACATTGCCTCCTACAGTGAGGGTATCAGCATATCTTACAGTGAAGAACAGTTCATCATCATTTCTTATATTGATGGCATTTCCAAGGTCAGAACCCGAGTTGGTAGTTGACCAGTGCCATTGATAGGCACCATTAGCATCCAGTTTTGCAACTATAGCATTGTATAGGTTTTCTCCGGGAGTAGGATCCGGAACTTCTGTACCGGCAATATTTAATGAGTTACGGAACTGTGTAGAAAAATAAACTGCACCCGAATTATCAACCACCAGATCATGGGCACCACCTGTCATTACCATTCCTATTGAGTTATCCGTAGATATTGTTTTAACCCATTCCAATACACCATTTGTGGAATATTTTGCTATGTACATGGTTCGGTATTCGTTGGCACTTACCTGCTGTTCAGTAAAATCCATAGAATGGAAAGTGGCGATTCCTCTTAAGTCGCCCATCAGATAAACATAACCGTTTTTATAATAGCTTTTAAATCCGGTAACTCCCTGAATGCTGTCGGATTCTGCTGTTACAAGCCATTGTACATCATTTTCGGGTGATACCCGTGCAAAAAACATTGTATTCTTATCCGATTCAACTTGTGTAGTATCACCATCAATTGCAAGCCAGGTGTTAAAAAAACCGGTAATGTAAGCATTGCCTTCCGGATCAACTGAAACTCCTTCGCCAAAAATGATATTCGGGCCGGTACCTTGTATTATCCAGTCCAGCTGATTTTCCTGAGCCTGAGCAATCAGAGTTGATACAAAAAAACACGTTAAAAAAGTAATTAATAACCTCATATTATTTATTTTATTTAGTTGATTATAAACTTTAATGTATAATTTTTTTATTCCTGAAAAAAATTGACATTAATTAATAATGCCGTTTAAATGAGTAAAAAAAAGTAAAAATATATCAAGGGAAGTTAATTATCAAATGGAAACTAATTACATATCAGTTCAACAAAGTGTGTTTTTTAAGATAAACGTAACAATAGAACATATTCAATCAC
>CAYXIT010000025.1:13516-19890 GCA_964465275.1 uncultured Bacteroidales bacterium
TTGGATTTTTTAAAAATTTTAAAAAAACATCTGTGAAATAAAATGAACAAGAAAATATTTCGTTAAATATTGTCTTATTTTTATTTAGACTAAATCTTTATAATTTTGTAAAAAAAATAATCTTATGCCCAAAAAGCTTTTACATATGCTGCTGACAGCTTTTATTTTACTAGCTCTTATTTCCTGTAGCAGGGATGGAAACGAAGTAAATATTTATTCAGGTAGGCATTATCAAGCTGATGAACAGCTTTACCATGAATTCACCAAAGAAACAGGAATAAGGGTAAACCTCATCAAGGCTGATACAGATCAGTTGATCAACCGGCTGGAACTGGAGGGTCCTAACTCCCCTGCGGATCTGTTTATTACTGCAGATGCAGGCCGTATGATACATGCCATGGAGAAAGGTTTGCTGCAACCCATGAACATGGATAAGATTGCCGAACTAGTTCCGTCCACATTACGAGATCCTGAAAACCACTGGACTGGTTTCACAAAACGGGCACGTGTAATTGTATATGATAAATCAAGGGTCAACCCTGAAGAATTATCAACCTACGAAGAGTTGACATCAGAAAACTGGGAAGGCAGAATACTCATCAGGTCATCGCAGAACCATTATAATCAAACTTTAATGGCATCTATAGTAGCGGCTCATGGAAGAGAAGGTGCCCTGGAATGGGCAAATGGGATTGTAAAAAATATGGCTCAACCGCCAAGAGGCAACGACCGCGACCAGGTAAAAGCTATTGCAGCGGGTATAGGAGATGTGGCCATCGTTAATACATATTATATAGGATTATTGCTTAACTCCCCAAATGTTGAAGAGAAAAATATTGCGCAAAGAATGGGTATCTTCTTCCCAAACCAAAAAGACAGAGGTACACATATCAACATCAGTGGTATTGGTATTACTGCCAATGCCCCTAATGCTGAAAATGCACAAAAACTAATAGAGTTTCTTTTAAGCGAATCATCTCAAAGTGCACTGGCAGAGCAGATTTTTGAATATCCTGCTAATCAGCATGTTGAATGGCCCGATTTATTAAAGGAGTGGGGTTATTTCAAAGTTGATACCATACCCCTTGACCGACTGGGAAATCACCTGCAGCAAGGCATGATTATTTTTAATCAGGCAGGATGGGATTAAAACTATGGTAAAACCAAAGGGCGCAAATTTATTTGGCATACAATTTCAGAGACAATTGAGAAATCGCTGGATATGGGGTGCCTTTTTTACTGCCTTACTGATAGCTATTCCGCTTGTAATAGTACTCTCAAATATTTTTATTCCCGGTGATGCAATTTGGCAGCATATCTCGCAAAACCTCCTTCCCCGATATGTGCTGAATACCATTATTCTTATGACAGGCGTGGCTATACTTACATTCCTTCTGGGCGTGAGTACAGCATGGTTCGTTAGTATGTATAATTTTCCCGGCCGGAGGTTTTTCAATTGGGCATTGATCCTTCCCATTGCAATCCCTGCTTATATAAATGGTTTTACATGGGCCGGCATACTTGACTATACGTCTCCCGTGTATGTATTCCTGCGAAATAATTTTGGCATTGATACAGGGCAGTATCTTTTTTTCAATATACTTTCATTGCCCGGAGCCATCATCATTTTATCGCTATCGTTTTATCCATACGTATATCTTATCAGCAGGGCAAACTTTTCCCGACAATCTTCAAGTCTTTTTGAAGTTTCTTCTTCTTTGGGCAGAAAAAACTCTGAAATATTCTACAAAGTTGCATTGCCGTTGGCCCGGCCTGCTATTGTTGCCGGTATTTCACTAGCACTTATGGAGGTTTTAAATGATTACGGCCTCGTTCGTTACTTTGGTGTTGATACATTCACAACGGGAATTTTCACCGCCTGGTTTGCATTTTCTCATCCACAAAGCGCTTTAAAGTTATCAGCTTATCTGATGTTATTTGTGCTGATACTTATCATAATGGAACGAACTCAGCGAGGCCAAATGAGGTATGATACCCTTGGAAGCACCTACCGTCCTTTGAGAAAAATAAACCTTAGCCGAAACCATAGCCTCTTAGCAACTATTCTTTGCCTTATACCTTTCCTATCAGGTTTCGCAATACCTGTATTTATGCTTTTATACTGGAGCAGCCTGACTTTTAAATATGTTGTGAATTATCGTTTTACAGAGCTGCTAACCAATAGTTTCTTACTGGCTGCAATTGCATCTGTAATGGTTACATTATTTGCATTGTTTATTTCTTTTACCGTGAGAAGTTTTCCTTCGCGCTTTGTGAAACTTCTTGCAAGAGTTGCAACTTTGGGTTATGCTTTACCCGGTGCAGTTGTTGCGGTTGGTATATTAATTCCTTTCCTTTGGATTGACAGCAATCTGGGCTTTGACCCAATAACAGGTGTACGTTTAACTATTACAGGCACCTGGTTTTCACTCGTATATGCTTATCTTGTAAGATTTATGGCTGTAGGCTACAACAGCATCGACAGCGGTTTGGAAAAAATATCAACATCACTTGACGAAGCATCACGTTCATTGGGCGTGTCAAACATGAAAACATTGAGCAAAATAAATATACCCCTGCTTACAGGATCAATAATAAGTGCGGCATTACTCGTATTTATTGATGTTCTTAAAGAATTACCCCTTACATTGATATTACGTCCATTTAACTTTGATACACTCGCTATCAGAGCATTTGAATTTGCATCAGATGAGCGGGTTGCAGAGGCAGCTCCGGCAGCAATGATCATAATTATTACCGGAATGATACCAGTTTTTTTACTTAACAGGTTAATGGGAGGGGAAAATTAAGGTTAAGGTTAAGGTTAAGATTAAAGTTAATGAGAAGAGATATGAATTTACTGGAATTGAGAAATATCACAAAAAAGTTTACCGCGGCGCAGCTTCCGGCAGTGAATGATTTCAATCTCGATGTAAAAAAAGGAGAGATTGTCGCACTACTGGGTGAAAGCGGTTGCGGCAAAACCACTATATTGCGAATGATAGCCGGATTTGAAGTTCCGACCGCAGGAACTATAAAAATTAATAGTGAAACAGTTAGTGGTCAGGGGATATTCATTGAACCACAGAACCGAAGGGTGGGCATTGTTTTCCAGGATTATGCACTCTTTCCGCACAAGACTGTTTGGGAAAATATAAACTTTGGGCTTTTCCGGATATCAAGACCCGAAGCAAATAAAAAAATAACCGAAATCATCAAGCTAACGGGTTTACAAGGACTTGAGAAGAGATATCCACATCAGTTATCTGGTGGGCAAAAACAAAGAGTAGCACTTGCACGTGCAATGGCGCCTGAACCTGAACTGATACTTTTTGATGAACCGTTCAGCAATATTGACAGTATGCGCAAACAACAAATGCGCGAAGAAATAAAAAATATTATTAAAGAAACCTGCGCGACTGCAATTTTTGTCACACATGATACAAGGGATGTAATGTCAATTGCCGATAAAGTAACTGTTATTAAACATGGAAAACTTATACAAACCGGAAATCCCGAAAGCATTTATAATTTTCCTGTTAATACCTATGTTGCTGACTTCTTTGGCAAAACCAATTATATCAAAGCAAAGGTTTTTCCGGAAGGTTACAAAACACCGATGGGGTTTATCCAAACCAAATCTCAACTGCCAGCCGGTTCAAAAGATGTATTGCTTTCCATCAGACCAGAAGAATTTACCATAACTAATGAAAAAAACGACGGCTTCTGCGGAAACATCGTAAAAGAAAGATTTATGGGAGAATATAAAGAACTAACCTGTATAGTAGAAAATCCATCAGGAAAAGAAATTGAAATAATCATATATACAAATCCCAATACACATTGCTCTGATGAAAAATGTTATTTCAAACCCAATGAAGGTAAGATAAATATTCTGTTGAAAGAAAATGATTAATAGACATTGTCTCTTTTAATTTAGAAACTTTCCAAATTACTTCATTTCACTGCAAACAAAATGGATAATCCATCAAATTGCAATATATTCGCATAAACTTAAAACACAAAGGTTATGCGAAAAATTTTATTATTAATCAGTATGATGGTTTTATCTGGTATGCTTTTTCAAGCCTGTCAGCAAACACCACAGGAAACTTATGAAACTGAATGGCTGGGAGAATCAAAACAAGAGATTGTCAACAACCTTGAAGAACAATTCCAGGGATTCAGTAGCACAATGCGTGAAGTTTCTTATCGATATGCTGAACTGTATTGGGCAGGAATAGATGAAAACTGGGAATATGCAGAATATCAACGCGAGCATATCGTAGAAGCTTTGGAGCAGGGCTTTGTACGCCGGCCCGAAAGGGAAGCATCAGCCCGGCAATTCGTAACAATTGCGCTTCCTGAAATTGAGGAAATAGTAAAAATGGGTGACAGGGAAAAATTCCTTGAAAGCTATACAAGACTTACTGCAAGTTGTAATACCTGTCATGCTATGGAAGAGGTATCCTTTATGACTATAAAAATTCCGGAAACCCGGCATTCAGTAGTATCCTTTTAAAACAATATTATTAGAATAACTTACAAAAGCGGATTGTAATTATACAATCTGCTTTTTTTATGGCAGAGTTAAATGGATGTATTATTTGAAAAGATTATGAATAACGTATCTAGGTTGTCAACAATGTTTTTTTTCTTAATTTAGTCGCCGGAAGTCTGTGATGTCCTTATTTTCAGATGATACAGTATTTTTTTTGTTACTAACAACCGCAATGACAAATAATTAGGTACTCAGATTCCGAATTAAACCTGAATACGTGACAATACCAAAAATTCTAATTTTTGGTTAAAACATACCAATCATATGGAGAGAACACCCAAAAAACCTGTTACCACACTTGCAAAAAGACGCTTTTTTAAACCTTTCTTATCGGTATTGTTTTTTACACTGATGGCAATAATTACCTTATCATCTTTTTCTCAGGATGAACAGGATCTGGAAATACAGGTTGAAGATACTGTTCCACAGGTTGACACATTAATAGATGATAGTGTAACCGGCCTTACAGATACATTGAGCCAGGATGATGATGCTATTGAAATTATTCCTGTTGAAAGTGATGTGGAGTATATACGAGGCGAATATACAAGCCAGCAAATACGCCGTGGTGAAAGGCTTTTTAACGGGCTGGTGCCATTTGCCAGTGGTCAGCACGACTGTGTTTCGTGCCATTACACGCAACCTCAGCAGGACATGAACTGGAATCCCGCCGCTTATGAAATGGCTGTCTTATGGCATGAAAACCCCGATTACAGCATCATGGATATCATGAACAACCCGGTTTCAGTAAGGCTGATGGAAGATCATGCCGGTATGGATATTACTGAAGAAGAACAGCATCTGCTGGAAGCTTATTATACAAAACTTATTGAGAGAGGTCCTGAAGAATTGAAAGCTTACCCTGTAAGGGCATTCATCTTCTGGGGGTTGGGTGCTTTAATGCTCCTTGCTCTCATTGATCTTATAATAACCCGAAAAATTAAATTTAAAGGTATACATGTTCTGGTATTGCTTGTAGGTATTGCCGTACACGGACAGTTTGCCGTTGCTGAGGCACAAAATCTTGGCAGGACGCAGGGATATGCTCCCGACCAACCCATTAAGTTCTCTCACCTTATTCATGCCGGTGAAAATGAAATAGATTGTAAATATTGCCATTACATTGCTGATTACAGTCTTTCAGGCGGTATCCCATCCAATAACGTTTGTTTGAATTGTCATAATGTGATCAGAAGTGGTACCAACAGCGGCAGTTTCGAAATAAATAAAATACATCGTGCTGCTGAAACCAGAGATCCTGTTGAATGGATCAGAATTCACAAACTGCCTGATCATAGTTTCTTTAGCCATGCCCAACACGTAAATGCAGGAAAGCTTGATTGTGCCGAATGTCACGGAGAAGTTGAAACCATGCATATAGTTAAGCAGGTTGAAGACCTCTCTATGGGCTGGTGTTTAACTTGCCACCGCGATGAGAATGTTGATTTCCTTGATAATCCATATTTTGAAATTTACGAAAAGCTTCATGAAAAGATCCGCAACGGCGAAATTGAGGCTGTTACAGCCGCCGACCTGGGTGGCGAAGGATGCATGAGCTGTCACTACTAGAAGGGAAATTAAATAAATAGGAAAATGAGAAATAAGCAATTAAGAAATTAAGATAAAGGGAAATTTTTAATTACTGATGTCTTAATTGCCTAATAACTCAAAAATAAGCCATACAACAATATATTATCCAATGGAAAAAAAATACTGGCAAAGCATTGAAGAAACCAGGGCAGACTATAAACCGCAAATAGAAGAAAAGGATTCTTCCATGATTGAGATCCTGGCCAATGAAACCAATGAGAAA
>CAYXIT010000025.1:19921-21872 GCA_964465275.1 uncultured Bacteroidales bacterium
CACGTCGCGACTTTCTTAAATGGTGTGGTATAAGCATTTTCTCTGCAACAGTAATTTCTGCTTGCGAAAATCCTGTAAAAAAAGCAATCCCATACCTTCACCAACCTGAAACCCTTACCCCCGGAAAAGCAAACTGGTATGCATCATCATTTGTTGATGGCAACCGGTTTTGCAGCGTGCTTGTAAAAAGCCGCGATGGCAGACCCATAAAAATTGAAGGAAACGACCTTTGTAAGTTTACCGGCGGTGGAACCAATGCTATTGTACAGGCATCTGTTCTTAGTTTGTATGATGATGGTGCAAGGTATAAATATCCTATTAAAAATGGCGAGAAAATAAGCTGGAAGAAAGCAGACGAGGATATAAAAAACGTATTGAAAGAAGCAGGCGAAAAAGGTAAAAAATGCTATCTGGTTACCCCAACCCTTATGAGCAGAACAACAGTTGAATTGATCATGGCTTTAAAGGCAAAATACCCCAACCTTGAATTTGTAAGCTGGGATGCCACCAGTTATGATGCTATTCGTCAGGCACATTTACAAACTTTCCGTATGGCTGCAATACCTGATTATCGCTTTGATAAAGCAGACCTGATAGTAAGTTTTAGTGCGGATTTTCTCGGCACATGGCTGGCTCCTGTAAGCTTTGCTAACCGCTACTCCAAAACCCGTAAATTATCCAAAGAAAAACAAACCATGTCGCGCCATATTCATTTCGAGGCGGGCATGTCAGTAACCGGCTCGAATGCAGATGAACGAATTGCAGTAAAGCCTTCTGCGGAACTGGAGATCATTATGGAGCTCTACAATGAAATGGCTGCCCTAACCGGTAATCCCGTATACAGCTCACCGGCAACAGATTATGATACAAAGTCATTAGCTCAGGAAATACTTTCTCACAAGGGTAAAGCAATGATAGTATGCGGGCATAACAATCTGCAAGCCCAGGTTCTTATCAATGCCATCAATAATATGGCAGAAGCTTATGGCAACACCCTTGATAACCGTAAAACCCTGAATATGGGTCGTGGCAGTAGTACAGCTCTGGAACCCATGATCGAAGATATGGAGAAGGGTGATATTGAACTGGTATTGTTCTACAAAACAAATCCTGTATATAATCACCCGCAGGCAAACAGGATCAAAGCAGCACTGAACAATGTACCTGTAAGTGTTTCATTTGCCACATCTAAAGGTGAAACAGCCAATTTGTGCACTTACATATTGCCTGACAACCATTACCTGGAATCCTGGGGTGAATTTATGCCGGTTTGGGGTACACATACTTTTATGCAGCCTGCAATGCAACCAATATTCAATACACGGCAATTTCAGTCCTCAATAATGGCATGGGCCGATCTGAACACAGATTATCATGCTCATATAAAAGAATATGCCGAAAGGATTTTGTTCCCCACACAAAACCGGTATTCCGATTTTCAACAGTTCTGGGTAAATACTTTACAGGCAGGGGTTTTTGAGAATGATGAAGTATTATCCTTCAATACGAACATCCAAAGCGGAGTTGCATCAGATGCTGTATCTCAACTTAAAATAAAAACAGTACAGGCATCACAACTGCAATTTACTGTTGCTGAAAATGTTAAGATGGCTGATGGAACATTCGCCAACAATCCCTGGCTGCAGGAACTCCCAGACCCCATTACAAAGGTATCATGGGATAACTTTGCTGCAGTTTCACCCCGTTTTGCGGAAGAAAACAATTTGCAGGATGGCGATTTAATTCGTTTCAATGGATTAGAATCACCGGTAATCATTCAACCAGGACAGGCATATGAAACCATTTCTATTGCCCTGGGATATGGCAGGGAATTAGCCGGCAAAGCAGGAGACCAAGTTGGAGAAAATGCTTTTGCCCTTTTATATGAAAAACCATTTCTATTCTTGCAGAAAGCCAGACAGAAGTATCCAATAGCTGTTGGTGATTGTTT
>CAYXIT010000025.1:21882-22500 GCA_964465275.1 uncultured Bacteroidales bacterium
TAATTATGTTATATTTGATGCTGCTGATTTAAAATCAATACCTGAGATGGTTAAAACAGCTGAATCTTTTTTCGGTCCTATAGATATTTTAGTTAACGCTGCAGGTGTAAATCTAAGAGAAAATTGGGAAGATATAACCATTGAAAGCTGGGAAAAAACCGGAACCGGATATGAATTTGCCCGAAGCCAGACCCATCATAGCATGGAAGGCCGGCATATTGTAAGGGAGTCAACCCTGGATAAATACCAGGAAAAACCCAACGCTGGTAATGAAATTCGTGATTATCATCTGAAACATATGGTTACCCTGTATCCTGAAAAAGAATATCCGGGTCATCATTGGGTGCTTATGGTTGATTTAAATGCCTGCAACGGCTGCAGCACCTGCGTCATTGCATGTCAGGCAGAGAATAATACTGAGCGAAGGGGACGTACGCGAGCCCGCGTGGTCGCCAGTAATCAGGTAAACTTGTTTAGGTAAAGTGTTGTTTAAGTAAAAAAAATGACGTCCAAAAATGGCCGTCTCGTCGTAACCAGGAGGAACCCATGAAAATCGCCCTGCGTCTGCTGCTTGCCCTCGCTATAGCGCTTGCCGTTTCAGCATGCCGCAAAGTCACC
>CAYXIT010000025.1:22510-32206 GCA_964465275.1 uncultured Bacteroidales bacterium
TACTCCTGTAGTAGGTAAAGATGAGGTTCGTCGCCGCCGTATAATGCACTGGATGCGCATCGACAGGTATTACACAGGTGAAAAGGAAAATCCGGGAGTGATCTACCAGCCTCTTATGTGCCAGCACTGTGATAATGCTCCCTGTGAGAATGTTTGCCCTGTTGCGGCAACCAACCACAGCCTTGAAGGAATTAACCAAATGGCATACAACCGCTGTGTAGGTACTAAATATTGCATCAACAATTGCCCTTATAAGGTACGGCGGTTTAACTGGTTCCGCTATGCACAGAATGATAAGTTTGATTACCATATGAATTCTGACCTGGGTCGTATGGTACTAAATCCGGATGTAACTGTCAGAGAACGTGGAGTTGTAGAGAAATGCTCTTTCTGCATACAACGTATACAGGAAGGAAAACTCAAAGCCAAGAATGAACGGCGGAAGTTAAAAGACGGGGACATAACCCCCGCATGTGCAGGTGCCTGTCCGTCAAATGCACTGGTGTTTGGTGATTTAAATGACCCCGACAGCCGTGTAGCGAAGCTGATCAAAGATCCGCGTAATTATCATTTGCTTGAGGAATTGCATACTCTGCCAACTGTAGGTTACCTGACCAGAATAAAAAATCCTAAAAAAGTATGATCATTTTTTTAACATCAGGTGATTGCTGAAAAAGAACATTGAAATTTGAAAATTGAACAAATATGACTGCAAGTAGTATACGATGGCCCATGTTAAAGGGCGAAAAAAGCTACCGAGAGATCACAACCGGGCTTACAGCACCCAATGAAGGCAATCCTGCACTTTGGTGGTATATAGCTATGAGTATAGGCACCCTTATGCTGGCTTATGGAGCCTGGGCTATTTACACATCTCTTACCCAAGGGCTTGGAACATGGGGGCTTACAAATAGTGTTGGATGGGGCTGGGATATAATAAATTTTGTTTGGTGGATAGGCATCGGACACGCAGGTACTGCATTTACAATCTTTTTCCTTGTATTCAGGCAAAAGTGGGCAGCATCTATAAACCGGACAGCTGAAGCAATGACTGTTTTTGCCGTAATTTGTGCTGCACTTTTCCCGCTCCTGCACATGGGTCGTCCATGGCTGGCATTCTTTATTTTTCCATACCCAAATACACGTTTGTTATGGGTAAATTTTAATTCTCCCTTGTTATGGGATGTTTTTGCCATAAGCACTTACCTGCTAATGTCAATAACACTCTGGTACTTTGGTATGGTACCCGATCTGGCCACTATGCGCGACAGGGCAAAAAATAAAGTTTCCCGGGCTTTATACGGTTTCTTCAGTATGGGATGGAACGGTTCAATGATTGCTTATAACCGCTATGAAACCTTAACTCGCATGCTTGGTGGTTTGGCAGCTCCTCTGGTTATTTCGGTACACACTATTGTAGCACTCGACTTTGCAGTGTCTATTCTGCCAGGCTGGCATGCCACAATACTTCCGCCTTACTTCTTCGTGGGTGCTATTTTTTCAGGTTTTGCCATGGTACTTACCATAATGATACTATTACGTAAAGGATTCAAGATAAAAGATTTTGTTACTGATAAGCATCTCGACTCAATTGCTAATGTATTGAAATTCGGAAGTCTTGTTATCGGGCTTGCCTACCTCATTGAAGTATTTTCAGCATGGTATTCTGGTGTTGATTATGAAATTCATACCTTTTTCCATGCAAGGATTTCGGGTTCTTTTTCCACTGCATTCTGGATCATGGTATTTTGCAATGCTATTGCACCCCAGGTATTCTGGTTTAAAAAAGCACGTCGAAACATCTGGATATTGTTTGCTGTATCTATCATTGTAAATATTGGAATGTGGTATGAGCGTTTTATCATACTGGTATCTTCGTTAGCCCAGGATTTTCTGCCATCAAGCTGGACAAGCTATACCCCAACACTGGTCGATATAGGAATTTATGTGGGTACTTTCGGTATTTTTACCTGTGGGATGCTGCTGTTTATAAGGTATATTCCAATCATTGCAATTAACGAAGTGAAAGCATTCAGAAAAGATGGAAATTAATTATTGGTTAGATGGATTAGGGGTTGAGATGTGATCGCTGAGATAAGAAAAATAAGTATTGAACATTGAAATATTACAGATATGGCTTACAAACACATTATTGCAAAGTTCAAGGATGAAACAGTGCTGCTGCAGGCTCTTAAGAAAATGCAGGAGCATAAAGTCAAACTTGTAGACATATATGGACCATTTGCCAATCATGATATATTGAAAAAATTCACACGGGAGTCAAGACTACCCTATGCCGCTGTTATTTATGGGTTTCTTGCAATGGTATCAATTTTTGCATTTATGTACTATACTTCAGTAATTGATTATCCATTATCATATGGAGGAAAACCGACTTTCAGCTTTCCCCCTATGGTAGTAATTATGTTTCTCGTAACAATATTGGCCACAACCATTTTATCTGTGCTAACATTTCATGGCCGTGCACAATTTTTCCCCGGAAAACCCACCCGCATAATTGATCCATCAGTAACCGATGACACTTTTTACCTTGTTGTAGATCAAAACTTTAACCCCGATGAAATAAAAAGGTGGCTCAAGGAAAGCGGAGCTGATGAAATAATGGAAAAAGAATTTGAAAAATAAAAATCAAGATGATGATAAACAGTCTTAAACCTATAGGGAAATACTTACTTAAAACGACAGTTGTATTACTTTTTCTTTTTCAGAACTTGGCCTGCGACCGCTCAAGAGAGGATAGAGGATATGAATATTTCCCTGACATGGCACATGGATATGATTACAAAACCTACTCCGAGAACCCTGCCATGGATGATGGACGAACCATGCGTAAACCTGTGGAAGGTACCGTGCCACGCCATATGCAACCCTATCCGTATTCTGCAGATTTTGAAGGCCGGGAATTAGCCGGACAAAATCTAAGCAATCCATTGGTAATTAATACCCAGTTACTTGAAGAAGGGAAAGCCCTTTTCGATATTTTTTGCGCACACTGTCATGGAGTTGAAGGTGATGGCAAAGGCTGGCTTCATACCAGTGGAAAATATGTTATACCTCCCTCAAGTCTTATTGATCCTTTAATTGTTGCCCTGCCCGAGGGTGAGATCTATCATGTTATCTCGGCCGGCTGGGGTGTAATGGGAGAACATGGTTCACTCATTACACCTGAACAACGCTGGAAAATTATAGCATTTGTGGAACATATCATTCAGGAAAAGAAATAATCGCAGCTATATGGAAACAACATACATATTAAAAAGAAAAATGAATCTGTTCTTTGTTGTAATGATACTAATAGGTATCGCAGCAGTTGCTACAGGTTTCTTAACAGATACCCAACGCACCTGGAACAACATCCTGCTTAATAATTATTATTTTATTACCATTGCTATAGGTGCGACACTCTTTTACAGCATTCAATACATTACCAATTCAGGATGGTCCGCTATTATACAGCGTATTCCACTGGCACTCGGGGCCTTTCTTCCGGTTGGTGCCGTGCTTATGCTGCTTCTGTATTTTGGCCTGCCAGAGATTTATGAATGGGCCCATCCAGAAATTACGGAAACAGATAAACTTATTGCTCATAAATCTCCTTTCCTGAATATTCCCTTTTTCATGATCAGGATCATATTGTATTTTATACTATTTCTAAGTGTTGCCTACATTCTCAGAAAGTATGCAAAACTTGAGGATGAAAAAGGAGATATTGAATACCACAAAAAGAGCCGATACTACGCCCAGGTATTCATTTTTATTGCAGCAATTTTCTTTTCTTTTGCATCAAAAGACTGGATAATGACTATTGATTCGCACTGGTATAGCACATTATTTGGCTTCAGAAATATGGTGCTGAGCATGTATTATGGTTCAGCAGCAGTAATCCTTATGATTCTTTTCCTTCGCTCACAGGGTTATTTTGGTCAGATAAATGAGGCACATTTCCATGATCTGGCAAGATATATTTTCCGGTTCAGCATTGTTTTCGGGTATCTTTGGTTCATGCAGTTTCTTATTGAATGGTATGCCAATATACCAGAACTCACAAAGTATTATTATCCAAGATTTTTGGGTGACTGGCAACCTCTGTTTTATGCCGAATTGTTCATTAACTTTGTAATACCCTTTTTGGTGATGATGAGCGACGACTTTGGTAAAAAACCTGCTGTACTGTTATCTATCTCTGTTTTGTTAATGATAGGATTGTGGATCAGTATTTTTGTTCAGATAATGCCCGGTGCTTTTGGTCCAGTCAGATTTGGTTTTATCGAAATCGGAATGTGGCTTGGTTATGCAGGTCTTTTCCTTGGTATAACATTTATTGCATTAAGTAAAAACATTCTTATTCCACGCAATCATCCTTATCTCGAAGAAAGTCTGCATCATCATATTTAAACTCATTCAATAAATCAAAAATATGAATATTAGCTTAACAAAAAAATCAATTCATATAATGAAAAAAACAATATTGTTATTCACAATAGTATTCATGGTATTGTCAACGATAGCAATACACGGACAAGGCAATCAGCCTGAACCCGAAATAGGTATTGTTGAAAGACTTGATGAATACTTACCCGAAGATATTTATATAATCAATACTGAAGGTGAACGTGAGAATCTTGTTTCACTACTCGACAAACCTACTGTTATTGCAATTGTTTACTACAGGTGTCCTGGTATTTGCAGTCCTTTCATGACTTCAGTCGCTGAAGTAGTGCAAAACAGTAATCTTGAAATTGGTAAAGATTATCAGATATTAAATATTAGTTTTGACCCAACTGAAGGCACCAATCTATCGCGAGCCAATCAAAACAGCTATCATATGCTTATAAATAAGGAGTTTGACCCCGATGGCTGGAGATTTTTTACAACCGATAGTCTTAACTCTCGAAAACTCACCGAAGCAGTTGGTTTTAAATACAAAAGACAAGGACTCGACTTCTTACACACTTCTGCCATGATCTTTGTAAGTGATGAAGGTAAAATTACCAGGTACCTTCATGGTACATATTTTTTACCGATGGACCTGAAACTGGCCGTAGTTGAAACAGCAGAAGGAAAGTCAGGCCCGTCTATGAGTCGTTTGTTATCTTATTGCTATTCTTACGACCCGGCAGGTCAGGCTTATGTATTTAATGTAACCAAAGTTGCCGGTAGTATTATTTTATTTATTGCAGTTATGATCTTTCTGGTACTTGTTATAAAACCCAAAAGAAGAACTACAAATTAATCAATCCTATATTTAATCTTTATGTCAGAAACAACATCATCAAATCACGTTAGTTTCCTGGAATATAAAGGGAAGTACAGAGGTATTCTTGGATGGATATTTTCTACCGACCACAAACGTGTTGGCTTGCTATACCTATATACAATGCTTGTATTCTTCTCTATTGCTGCTATTTTAGGCCTGCTGATGAAGATTCAGCTGATTGCTCCCGGGTATACGATTATGGGTCCGCAGACTTACAACTCCATGTTTACGGTACATGGTATCATTATGATTTTTATCATTGTAGTACCGGGTTTGCCTGCAGTATTCGGTAACTTTTTCCTTCCACTCATGATCGGAGCAAAGGACGTGGCATTCCCAAGGCTTAACCTTGCATCATGGTGGATTTATGTGATAGGTATACTGGTAGTATTATCATCGCAGTTTGTTGGAGGTTGGCCTGATACCGGCTGGACCTTTTATGCGCCCTACAGCTTCAGAACCCCGGCCAATGTTCTGCCTGCATTATTTGGAGCATTTATACTTGGTTTCTCATCTATTCTTACAGGCATAAACTTTGTTGTAACCATTCACCGGATGCGTGCACCCGGCATGAGCTGGTTTAAGATGCCACTTTTCCCCTGGACACTTTATGCTACTGCCTGGATACAGATCCTGGCAACTCCCGTGATCGGTATAACTTTGTTACTAACAGTAATGGAAAGAGTTTTGGGAATAGGTGTTTTTGATCCTACTTTAGGAGGCGATCCAATACTATATCAACACCTTTTCTGGATATACTCGCACCCGGCAGTTTATATTATGATATTACCAGGTATGGGGGTTATCAGTGAAGTATTGCCGGTATTTTCAAGAAAATCCATTTATGGATACAGAGCCATAGTTCTTTCTTCACTTGCCATTGCCTTTGTGGGTTATTTTGTGTGGGGACACCACATGTTTACTTCTGGTATGAGCGGACGAGCATTATACGCTTTTAGTTTCCTTACTTTTCTGGTAGCCATACCTTCTGCTATTAAAGTATTCAATTGGGTAGCAACAATGCATAAGGGTTCATTGGTTCTTCAAACACCGTTTTACTGGGCAGTATCATTTATCTTTGTATTTATGATTGGTGGCTTAACAGGCCTTGTGCTCGGCTCTTTGGCCACCAATGTGCACGTTCATGATACACACTTCGTTGTGGCACACTTCCACTTCATCGTATTTGGTGGAACAGGCTATGCCTTTATGGCAGCATTACACTATTGGTTCCCTAAAATGTTTGGCCGTATGTACGATGCCAGCTGGGCAAATATCGGCTGGGCAACATTTTTTGGCGGCTTTTTAACACTATATTTGCCCATGTTCGCTCTTGGTCTTCAGGGAATGCCGAGAAGGTATTATGATTATCTTCCCGAATTTCATACAGGAAATATCATTTCATCACTTGGAGCCATTTTAATGATTGCAGGTGCCCTTATCATAATAACCAATCTGGTAAGATCATCGAGGCACGGAAAGAAAGTAACTGATAAGAATCCCTGGGGTGGTAAAACCCTCGAATGGCAGACTGATACACCTCCTACTCTTGAAAATTGGGAAGAAATACCAACTGTTACCGATTCACCTTACGATTATAAATAAAAAGGCTTTATGGAAAAACACGATGAACATACAACACACGTGCATCGCGATGATGAGGGCGATAAGCTTGGTATGTGGTTATTTATATTTACTGAATTGCTGCTTTTTGGCATGTTGTTTCTCATGTATGCAGTGTATCGGTTCAGAAATCCTGTAGCATTTCAATTAGGCGGTGAAGAACTTGATGTTTTTGTCGGAACCTTAAATACTGTAATTCTTCTTATTAGTTCAGCAACTGTAGCCATGTCAATATCAGCCATACAAAAAGGCAATAAAAAACAGGCTCTTATTTTTTTGGGTATCACTTTATTCATTGCAGTAGTTTTTCTGGTCAACAAATATTTTGAATGGGGAGCAAAAATAGAATATGGTTTTTACCCCGGAAGTGAATTGCTACATGAACTGGGACACGGAACAACACTATTCTTTGGTTTGTATTATGTAATGTCAGGTATCCATGCATTACATATTCTTATAGGTATAGGATTATTTATTTATGTTGTACAGCAGATACGTCGTGATAAGATACACAGTACCGATTATGTATGGCTTGAAAATACAGGACTTTACTGGCATCTTGTTGACCTGATCTGGATTTTCCTTTTCCCGCTGTTTTATTTAATCCATTAAAAATTATGACTCATGAGTGAAGAAAAACAACATATTTCAAGCTATCGAAGCCATATTTTTGTTCTGATGGCACTGTTAATGCTTACATCAGCCAGTGTAGCAGTAACAAGCCTGGAAATGGGACCTTTTAATACCCTTGTGGCTATGCTTATTGCAGGATCAAAAGCTGCAATAGTCCTTGTATGGTTTATGCACCTTAAGTTTGATAATAAGATATATGCAATTTTTACGACCCTTGTTTTCGTAATTTTCCTGCTGGTACTTTATGTAACATTTTTTGATTATTCATACAGATAATACACGAATATGATCTTAGGAGCTTCAACATTTGTAGAAGGCGTTGATAATGCCTTTATGTTTATACTTGGAATTGCATTTTTCTTCCTGATCGGCATTTCCCTCACTATTATTTTATTTATTTACAGGTATAACCGGAAGAAAAACCCCAAGGCTACACAAGTCAAAGACAGCATAACTTTAGAACTTACCTGGACTATAATACCAATAATCCTGGTTTTAGGAATGTTTTACTACGGTTATGTAGGTTGGATACCCATGAAAACACCACCGGAAGAAGGTATTGAGGTAACTGCCAATGCCCGTATGTGGAGCTTTAATTTTCGCTACGAAAACGGCAGAGTAAGTGATAAGCTGTATGTTCCGGTTGATACGGCTATAATAATAAAATTAAATGCATTGGATGTATTGCATTCATTCTATGTTCCTGCATTCCGAATTAAAGAAGATATGGTTCCTGGACTTACAGGTAACAGAACCTGGTTTGAAGCCACCAAAACCGGAACATATACAATATTTTGCACCGAGTACTGCGGTTTACAACACTCATACATGCTAAGCGAAGTAGTGGTTATGGAACCTGAAGAATTCCGGGAATGGTACGAAGATCCGGATGCTATGACTCCTGAAATTACTGAAGATACAAACCTTGCATTATTGGGCCGGCAAATTGTGGAACGAAATGGTTGCATAGCATGCCACTCTCTTGATGGGTCAAATCTGGTAGGTCCTTCATTTGCAGGACGCTTCGGAGAGACTGTTACAGTATCAACAGATGGTCAGGAACGGCAATTAGTGTATAATGAAGATTACGTAAAACGTTCAATATATGAACCCGAATATGATATTTCTTCAGGATTCCGCCCTGGTCAGATGATTTCTTATGAAGGTGAAATTCCTGAAGCTGAAGTAGATCTCATAATAGAGTTTCTGAAATCTCTTAATGAATAAAAATAAAGATACATTTACCGGTCTGGCTTATATCAAACTTACCAAACCCATTATTACCCTGTCAGTGGCTTTTTCGGCACTGACAGGTTTTGTTTTAGCTGAACAATCTTTTTCACCGGGCTGGATTTCATTGTATTTTGGGGTATTGCTAATAGCTGCTGGCTCATCAGTAATCAATCAAATCCAGGAGAGATCAAGTGACCTGTTGATGGAACGCACACGTCATCGCCCATTACCTTCAGGAGAGGTAAGTTTTATCCAAGCTTCTGTATGGGCAGGTATTCTTTCCATTTCCGGAATGGTTATTCTATGGTTTTTAGCCAATCCTACGGCTTCAATCTTAGCCATCATAACCCTGGTCTGGTACAACGGCATTTATACTCCTTTGAAAAAATTCACATCATGGGCTATTTTACCCGGAGCAGTTGTAGGGGCTATACCTCCCGCCATCGGTTGGACTGCAGCCGGAAACTCATTGATGCACCCTCATATAATATTTCTTTCATTTTTTTTCTTTATCGGCCAAATACCCCATTTCTGGCTCATACTACTCAGGTATGGAGAAGATTATAAAAAAGCAGGTTTTCCATCCATTACTGCAACTCTTAATTACAGCCAGATTTCACGACTAACATTTGTCTGGATAACCAGCACAGCAATTGCAGCAATGTTACTTCCTTTTTTTGGAATCATCGAATCTTCAACAATATCATATATCACCATTGGCTTATCTCTTATACTTATAACTTCATTTTTTAAATGGCCGGGCATAAAAACATCTGTTTATGTTAACAGGGCATTTTTTGTAATGAATATTTATTTTCTGCTTATAATGATTCTGATCATTACAGACTCAGTATTCGTCTGAGACCAATACAATTATTTACTTTATATATTATAGTATAAGTTTATAATACATTTCAAAAGTTTTAGAA